>CAVFND010000001.1:0-45132 GCA_963623615.1 Oscillibacter sp. ER4
GCGAACAAAAGCGCAACCTCCTCTGTCCATTCAATGTAGTAACCCGCCTTACCGTAAATCTCTTGCAGCAAGTGAACGACTACACCAAATCCTGTCAAGCCAAATTCTGCCTCTATCAGTTCAAACTTTGCGTTCAATGTGACATCAAGCGGAAAGTAATCGATCCCGCTCTTTGCCATCACTTATTCCCCCTCGTGAGGAATAATGCAGTGTCTTACCCCGAACTCGGAAAGCGTTCCGGAGAGTTTAGCTGCGTCAATCATGAGAATGTCTTCTACATAGATCAATGCAATGCCCGGTTCCGTGAGGGCGGCAGCCAAATCGTCGCCCTCGTAAATCAAAACGTCATATTTGTTCATTTTGCCCCTCCATCAGAACGGCAGCTCGCCGTCATCCTCGCTGACCTCCGCAAAGCCATCTGTCGTACTCTCTGCGGCGTTTTGCGCCGGGGCGCTGTTACCGGCCCTGCTGTCAGCAAAATAGATGCTGTCGGCCTGCACTTCGGCGCTGCGGCGCTTGTTGCCGTTCTTGTCCGTCCAGTCGCGCATCTGCAAGCGCCCCTCGACGACGATCATGCGTCCCTTGTCGGCGTAATTGCAGAGCACTTCCGCCGTGCCGCGCCATGCAACGCAGTCGATCCAGTCCGTCCCGGCGTCCTTGCCGTTGCGATCAACGGCAAGGGAAAAACTCACAACGGATACGCCGCTGTTCGTCTTCTTGAGTTCCAGATCGCGCCCGATGCGCCCCATCAGGCAAATTCGATTCAGGCTCACTGCTCGTCACCGTCGCTTTCGATGACCTCGCCCGTCGTCTCATCGACGGTGTAGTTCTCCGTCTCAATGACCGTGTCATCGCCCACGGAATACATGTCCTCGCTGATCTTCGTCTTGATGGTCTCATCCTGCGCCACCGCACGCACAAAGTCGCTCTTGAGCGGCGCGTATTTCAGCACGCGCTTGAGCACGGTCTTCTTCGCCATTTCGGGGAAATTCGTCTGCCACGGGCCGTTGTTGAACGCCTTGGAATACTTGCGTGCGTGGGTCCTCACATCCTCCATGCTCATCACGTCGTAGCCAAAGCCGCCATCTTTCGTGCGGAACATCGCGTAGACGAATTTCGGCTCGCCGCGCTCACCGCTCGCGGGCTTGTGGCTCAACTTCGGGTCGAGGCCGAAAGAATACTCGAATTCGTCGTTCTCATAGACGATCTGCGCCTGAATGATACTGACCTCGCCGCTGCGGTATGCCAGGTCGATAAGCCCCTTGTACCCGATTTGGAACTGTGTTTCGAGCGTACCATGATTGCGATAGGGGATAAGATACGCCTGCCCGAGTGGGGTGTTCGGCTCCAAGCCGAGCTGCGCTGCGGTCATCATCGCACCGAGGAAACTCTGCGGCGTCGTCTGCGCGAGCTGCTTGTTCGCGCTCAACGCGGAAAGCGTGATGCGGGTAAAGCGTTCCGGCGTGATGACGCTCGGCAGCGCCTTCGCAATTTCGCCCTCCATCTGCTTGATGTACTGCTGCATCGTGGGATTGCCTTTCTTTACGGCCTGTGCGCCCTGTGCGTTCTGAATAAGTCCTTCCTTCATCTTTCGTGCTCCTCCTTCACCGCAAATTTGCGGAATGTCGTCGTTTTGTAGTAGCTGCTCAGATCCATATCGGGGTGATCCTTCGCGAACGCCCTCGCGTCGAACGTCTGTCGGCTCTGGCTCTTCCAGTCGACCGTGAAGCGCCCGCAGTAGCCGCGCTCGTTGTCGCCGAGGTCTTTCATCAGCGTCTGCTTGATGGCGTCCGCATCCTTCTCGATGGCCTTCTTGCGGCTCATCAGGTATTGATACTGCTCGACAAGGCTCTCGCGCCCGAACAGCTCCACGTCACCGCCGCCGCCCTCGTAGATGCTCTCAAGCGCTTCGGTCGTGCTCGCGTCGCCGTCCATCGGCGGTGGACTGTCTGCTTCCACGTAGTCATGCCAGAAGTCCGCAGCGCTGCGTTTCAGCGCTTTAATTTCATCGGGACTGACATACACGCTGCTCTCGCACCATTCCGGAACGTCATCGTCGGGAACCGTCGTGATCTGGTAGCAATAAAAGCCCTTGCCCAGCACCAGCGCCGCCAGATACCAGCGCTGCCAGCCCGTCACGGCAAGATACGTCACGCACTGCGCGTAATAGCTCGCGGGGAACTCGCCGCCCGCGTAGCGCTTCATGTTCAGCACGTTCGCGGTCTTGCATTCAAGGCCCTCGTTGCGCCCGATGACCCTGCGGTCGATGTTGGCGTGCAAACACGGGCAGTCTTCATTGCGCAGGATGTAATTCATCCGGCACACCAGCAGGCGGCTCGCTTCTTCAAAGCGGCTCGCGACGTACTGTTCGAGGTCGCGGCCCTGCCGCATTGCCTCGTTTTCCGGTTCTTCGCCGATCCTGCCGGTCTTCTCCGCCCACACGACCCACGGCGAGCGGTATTTGTTCAGCCCCAGCACCGCGCCCATGTCGCTGCCGCCGAGGCTCTTTTTGCGCTCTTTAAGCCACTCCTCGCGGCTCATCCCGCGCGTCGATATCTTCTGAATCTTCATCTTTCGTTACCTCGATGTCCTCCGCCCCGCAGAAGGGGCAGCATAATATCGTTTGCGTCTCCACGCCGCGCTCACCGTCAAGGTTCTCGCGCCTGCGCAGGACGTCAGGCTCGTCAAAGGTCAGCCCGCACCATTCACAGCGCCGCTCGTCTTCTCTCACAGGTCCGCCTCCAAATACGCCGCCGCGCTCTGCACGCCGAACTGACGCGCGTCCTCGTGGCTGTCCAGGTAAATGTCGATGTGACGGCCATTCACGCCGCTGCCGCAGTCCTCGGCGGTGTAGGTGTGCTGTGTGCCGTCAGGCCAGATCAGCAGCACGCGCGAGCCATACGGGATGATGTCGGGGTCAACCGCGATCGTGCGCCCTTCGGTCGCTTCCGTGCCGGTGGCGGTGTAGCCGTTCGCCCATTTGCCGCAGCAGCAGCTTCCGGCGCAGTACGCCGTGAGCGTGTACTCCCCAAGGTAAATGTCGTTGCAGTAGGCGTATTCCTCTGCGGGCTTGTCCCACGCGGGGTCATACGCCTCAATAACCGGTTCTTCCGGCTCGCCTCGGTCTTCCGCTCTCGCGCCGGTCAGCAGCAGCGCCGCCGCCAGAAGGACCGTCGCCGCGCCGAGGCACCCAGCCGCGATCTGCGCGGATTGGTCGGCCCTGCGCTGCTCGCGCGTCCGTCTGTCGTGCTTTCTCATCGTCTGCCCTCCAACGCATCCAGCACGCGGGAGAATGCCAACCCCAGCGCCACAGCGCCAACCGCGGCGAGAAATGTCGTAAAATCGATCATGCGTCAACGCTCCTCTCCTCGATCCACTGGTCGAGCAGCGCCGTGAAGATCTGGAACACGCGCCGCTTGCCGCCGACGCACACGCCGAAGGGGTAAACACCCTGCTCGATGCCGTCAGCCAATGTTTCATGTGAAATGCGCAGGCCGTGATCTCTCAGATACGCCGCGCACTCGTTCAAGTCCATCGTTGCGATTGTCTTCATCTGCGTTCCTCCTTCTCTCCAAGAAACTTCTGAATGAAATACTGCTGGCCTTTGCCGGTCACTTTCGTTGTCTTGCTCACCGTCACCGTGCCGTTAGAGTGTGTGATTGCCGTTTCCTTAACGGTGAAAAGCCCCAAATCCATTGACTTCTGTGTCGGCATATTGAAATCCGTGCCGTTTCGGCGAATCAGATATCCGTTTTCGCGCATCCAGCGGAATAGCCGGTGCTGCCCGATATCCACGCCGTTCTGGTTCAGCAGCTTCGCCAGCTCGCCGACGAGGATCGAAGTCTTGCTTGCGCTGACCGCATCAGCAAAAAGCACCTTCGGTGCATCGGCCTCGACTTTGCTTTCAAGCCTTTTGAGTTTGTCCCCTGCAATTTGCAGCGCACGAGCCATGACTTTCTCAGGACTGTTCCAATCCTTTTCAATCTGGAGAAAATACTGGCGAGCCTGTTTGCCCTTTTCGTTGCGCTGGATCATACAAATCTCTTTCGCCATGTCGATAGTAAGCACTGCATCCTGCCGAGGCTTTCCAGATAGCCCGTCGGCCCTATTACTCAAAAATGAGTAATAGTCTTCGCCCTCAGTAAAGCCGTATTCGCACATACGGGGGAACCAATCGTTAAACCTTGCACCGACCTCCAAGAAGTCGTGCAGGTCTCGCGCAGAGACCGCAGGGTGGTCGTTGTTGTAAGTGATCTTGATTAGCTCGTTCATCTTTTGCGCCCCCTCTTCTCTTTCATCTGTGCTCCTCCTCACTCTTTCGGGATCAGCCGCGTCACCGGCACATTCAGGTGCTTCGCAATGCGCACTACCGTGTAAAGGCTCGGGCTTCTCCCCGCTTTCCACTTCGTCACATTGCTTTTGCTCATTCCCAGCGCAAGGCACACCGCGCTCGGCGACGTGTGCTTCTTCTTGCACACTTCTTTCAGCAGTTCGTAAAACAAGTCATTCCCCCCCATTCAAATAGTTTGAATTAGAGAACCTTTTGTGATAGAATGAAGCTGCACGTGCGGAAAGGGGTGGTGCCCATGCAGGCCACGTCGGCCATCGCAGGCTTCATGCCTAATTTCCTGTGTTCCCGGTAACTGAACGGACAGCGGTGCGGACAGCGCACCCGTTTCTCATACGAAGCCGTTCAACCGCGCCGAGGGGTGCTCGCCTGCACCCGCAACGCGGCGGAAACAAAGTGTGACGAGATACGGCGGGAAGGCGACCCGCCGTCTTCTCAACCGCACGCTTGCCTCACCCTATCGCAAAAGGCTCTTGACAGTTCCCCAAAAAGTACTATAATGTAAGTACCACCAAACATTGATTAGTACTCGATGGGGTATCGCCATGTTTAGATAATAGCACCCAGCTGGGTACTTTTCAAGAAGTTTTTTACCCAGCAGGGTACATTTGTATCCTTGCACAATTTTAGAGGGTCTATTATGTTTAATCTGTACGAGAATATTAAGGAACTATGTGATGAGAAAGGCGTAAAGCCCGGTAAAATGTGCACGGAAGCAAGCGTCAGCAAGGGACTTATTACCGATTTGAAGATGGGGAGAAAGAAGACCGTCCGCGTTGAGACCGCCCAAAAGATCGCTGACTACTTCGGGGTGACTGTTGACCGCGTCCTCGGCACAGAAAAAGAGACCGCCGCCCAGAAGGGCGACGGCCTAAACTATACCGATTCCGAATTGCTGCAGGCATACCATGATGCAGATGCCCGCACAAAAGAAGCGATCCGCACGCTGCTCGGGATCAAGGGGGTCTGATCGTGTCTGAATTCGACGTACTGAAAGCCCTCTCTGAAAACGGCGGTGAAATGGAATGGTCTGCTCTGCTGAATTCTGACGGATCCGTGCAGGAAACGTCCGGCGTTTTGCAGCTGCTGCTGCACGGCGGGTATATCTCCGGGTCGCTTTCCCCACATTCATCAGTAAGAATTACACCTATCGGGCGCGCTTATTATGCGAAACTAAATGCAGAGCATGAGGAGAAGTGCCGCGAACAAAAGTATATCCGTGAAGAAAATGCAAAAATGGAACACCATACTATTGTCAACACGCGGATATCCTTCGCGTCGATGCTCTTCGCCGGTGGTTCTCTTCTGCTGGGGATATTGGCTGCGCTCGAGCTCATTTAACCGGTCTCTCATTTTGCGCAGATTGATTTGTCCGAGAACGGCCCACACGCTAAAGATCATGGATAATGCTGTGCAAATGCAAAACAGAATCTTCATCTTTTCGCTCCTTCCAGCAGTTCAATGACTGCTCTCCGTTTTTCTTCATCCTGAATGGCCTCGAGGAATGCGCGGTCTTCCGCCGTGGTATTATCGGCTTTGGCCTGTGCATCTTGATCTAAGCGTTGCATTATAATATCCTCCGTTCAAGTTATTTCACCTATTATCTCTCATAAACTCATCGTATTCACCACGGAAATAGTGTATCGAATACTGCCAATCTATCGGATATCGTGCTTGCCCGGTGTGCTGGGATTAAGTTTTGAAAAAGCCCTCGCCGCCTCTGCAACATCGGCGAGGGCTTTTCCTACATCCGCGGGGAGCGGTCGCGGCCTGTATCCGTACTGTATCACCACCACCGTGAAAAGAAGGTAGAACCATGTCGATGAATTGCATCAAATGTAAAGCAGCGCTGCCGGATGGCGCGCTGTTTTGTCCTATGTGCGGCAAAAAGCAAGTGCCGGAAAAGCGCAAGGCGCTCAAGCGCGCCAACGGTACCGGCACGGTCTATAAGCTGCAAGGCCGAAGAACGCGCCCGTGGGTCGCCGCAAAGAATAAAGTCATCATCGGATACTACCCCAAGAAGGCCGACGCTCTGGAAGCGCTGGAACGCCTCACAGGCCGTTCCCTCGACGAGCGCTACAACATGACCTTTGCCGAAGTCTGCGAGGCTTGGAAAGCGGAGCACTTCCGCGATTTAAGCAAGTATGGGGTTCGCGCGTATGAATCCGCGTATAAAGCCTTTTCCCCGTTGTACGCGAAAAAATTTCGGGATTTGCGCACATCAGACTTTCAGGCCGTCATTGATTCCAAATCCGATACCCCGGAAGCGGCGAAAAAATGCAAGCAGTTGATCG
This sequence comes from Oscillibacter sp. ER4, assembly GCA_963623615.1. Taxonomy (GTDB): domain Bacteria; phylum Bacillota; class Clostridia; order Oscillospirales; family Oscillospiraceae; genus Hominicoprocola. The sequence goes on from CAVFND010000001.1 coordinate 6,643, forward strand.
GCCAAATGTCGACGTGGGCCATGCGGGAAGAGATCATTCTGACCAATTATGCGCAGTTTGTCTCACTGCCCCAGAAGGAGAAGCATGAAAAAGAAGTCTTCACCCCCGGTGAAATTAAGATGCTCTCGGAAGACGGCAGCGAAGCGGCGATGATCGTGTTAATGCTGCTCTCTACCGGGATGCGAATCGGGGAATTGTTTTCGCTCAAACGCGCGGATTATCACGAGACATATGTCGTGGGAGGGGAAAAGACCGAAGCCGGTCGTAACCGTGTCATCCCGATCAGGCCCGAAGGGCAAAAATATTTTGCCTACTTTGCAGCCCGTTCGAAAGGCGAATTGCTCCTGTCGGGGTACAAGGGGCAGCACACCCCCGAAAATTACAGGAACCGTGATTATTACTCCCTGCTTGCCCGTCTCGGCATAGCGAAGAAGACCCCGCACGCCACACGCCACACTTACGCGACCCGCGCTGTCAAGGAAGGGTTAGCTCCCGAGATATTGCAAAAGGTGTTGGGCCACGCAGATTATGCCACAACGGCAAACGTTTATACCCATATCGACGCGGAAACGATCATCACCGCCGTTACAAACGCGTTACTAACAAATCAAAACGAGAGCAAAAAGAAAAAGCCTTGAAACCATTGAGATTTCAAGGCTTTTTGCCCCCTCGCGCAACGCCCGCAAACCCCCGACCGCGTCTCGCTTGAAAACCCAATCTAATACTTTCCGTCGCATTTGTTGCAGTTTTTACAGCATAGCACGGCATATCACGTATATTCGCAATCAAAAAGTTGCGCTATGCAGCGCTATGCCGTTGCAGTTGCTAACAAAATACTAACAAGGTCAGGTTCATCCCTCGCGATACATTTCCTGCATCATCCTTATCTCGGCAGCCCTCTCGATTTGCTTTTTATGCAGATAGTCGTAGAGCGCCTTCATGCCCTCGGGCGGCTCGCCGTGCTCCTGTTTGTACTTCTGGATGACGCCCGCAGCCTCGGCGTGCAGCCTCATCATGTGGTGCATCTCCTCGCCGGAAAGCTCGTAAAACGTCTTCGCAAGGGCCGGGCACTCGTCCTTGTACCCAAGAGCGCATTTGGCGTACTTCTTCGCGTCCTCGATCTCATCGTCGACCATCGCCGACAGCTTTTCGATGAGCTTCATGGCACACCTCACAGTTTTTCGACCGTAACCGCAAGGTTGTTGATGACCGATGCCACGCCGCCGAGCACCAGCGACAGCAGCGAGCCGTCACAGCCGCAGGCGTTGCGTACGATGCCCGTGATATTGAGATTCGCCACGCCGGATGCCGCGACTGTCTGAGAGGCCGTCGCGCCAATGATGGCGACACCGTCCTTCTGCGCGGTCAGGCTGACCGTACCGGCAGCAGAGGGCGCGACCGTCGCGCTGGCATTGACGAGGTAATAGCCCTGCCCGCACAGCGTGATCGCATTGCCGTCCTGACGGACATTGCAGCCATAGCGGCGCGTCGTCGAGCCTACCGGCACGATGCCGCCGACCTCGACGGCGGGATTGCTTACGTTGGTGGTATAAATTGCAGACTTACTCATATCTTTACCTCCTAAAAAATTGAAAAGCGGAGCGACTATTGCCGCCCCGCTTGCCTCGCCGTTAGGGCGTCAGCATTTTCGTGACCTCACGAAAATGCTCAGATGTTGCCGCCGCTGTAAGCGCCGCAGCCCGCGAACTGCGGCACGATACCGTAGCCGTATGGCGTGGTGCGCGGGATCCCACACAGCGCTGCCTGAAGCTGGAGCTGGTTGATCTGGTTCTGCATGTCCGCCATGCGGTTGCCCGCAATAGCGTCGAGGATCTTCTGCGTCTGCGCGGTCGTGTTGGCATTGATGCTCGCGGTGTTGATCGCGCCGTTGTAGTTGACGCTGTCGATACCGCGGAGCACGTTGCAGCAGCACTCCTGCTGGCGTGCGAAGCCCTCAGCCGCAGCCGCCTGCAAATCGCGCAGCTCGCCGAGGATGTTGTAGTTGCCGTCCTTGACTGCGGCCTGGTTGTCATAGGCAGCCTGACGCACAGCGGCGACGGTTTCGTTGTTCTGGCGTTCAAGCGCCGCGAAGTCGGTGGCGCGCTGAACGTCGCCGACCGTGGCGTTGCGATCGCCGGTGCCGCGGTTGCCCCAGTTGCCAAAACCGCCGCCCATCAGGGCGAGGATAGCAAAGAGCCAAAGGCCCTCGTTTCCGAAGCCGCCGAAGCCACCGCCCTGAACAGCGGCGATGTCAGCAGGGGAAAGCCCTTCCGTCATGGTGTGTACCTCCAAGGATAATATTTCCGAACGGTGTGCACCCCGTCAGGATCACTGGAATTGCGAGAGGATCGTCTGCGGGTCTGCGCCCTTCTGCCGGCAGAGCTCGAAAAATGCCCCGCGCATATCCGTCCCGCTTTGCTGCGCCTGCTTGAGCTGGGCGAGCATTGGGTTTGATTGCGCCATCTGCTCGAGTGCTGCAATGGGATTGCGGGCCATTTGATAAGCCTTGTACAGCCCGACGATGCTGCTGAGATCAGGACTGCTCGGCGCTGTCGGCGCGGCGCTTCCCTGCGGGTTTAACAGGCTCAAGATCGGATTGGCGTTCATTCAGTATCTCCTCCAATTTAGAAAGCCTTGCGTTGAGGTCATCCATGCTTACCGCAGGAGCCTCGACGTGCTGCGAAATGTCAAACGGCGTCGGCGTCAGATATCCCGCCCCGTCAGTCTGACACAGCCAGACGATTGGAGCCGTATCATCAAGCACAAGCGCGGAACTGTTAGGAGCCATTTGCAGGGCCTCTGCGCCGCGTCTGCCCGTCACGTGGATAATTTCATACTTGGACGCGTTAGGAACTCTCACGGCCTGTGCAGCGGGCGCAGGATAGGGAAAATACGGCTGGTATGCCGCCCCGGCAGGATAATTCATCTCGCGCCCCTCCTTTGTTGCCTCAATCATAACGAAAAAGAGACCCCGCAAAGAGCCTGAAAAAGGTCTTTGTAGGGTCTCTTCTTTATGTGTTTTTGATTCCATCCGCGATTTTGCTGTACGCCCTGTGCCGCCGCGTTTTCACGTACTCCGGCGAGACGTGCAGCGCCTCCGCGACCTCGACGCGGCTCTTTCCTCGCACGTCGCATTCAATGAGGCAGTAGGCCTCATCCGGCGGCAACTCAAAGGATAGAACGTACGATACTGCCCGCTTTGGGGCCATAGAGGATAATTGCGCGCGGATTGACCTGTGCTGACTGTTCATGCCCGCGTAGGGCTTGCAGAGGCGCTTGCGCGTGGGCTTTCGCCGCCCGCTCCTTCCCGTGCCCGATTAGGGCACCGTTATTTTGTCGCTCTCTGGATCATTGTCACGGCCTCCTGCCGTGTGATAAGCCCCTGCGGGGCGCTGCCGTCCGTGATGCCCGCCGCCTTTGCCGCCGCCCAGCCCTTCGCCGCCCACGGCGAGACGGTCTTCGTCTTGAGCTGCGCAAGGTACGCGTCAGCCATCTTGTTAAATGTTGCCTGATCCATGTATTCCTCCATTTCCGGCGGGAGCTTGCCTGCCAAGATCATCGAGCCTGTGTGCTTCTGGTGGTTGTCCCACTGGATGTGCGGTTTGTCGGGGAAGCTCTTCCAGTCCCCGCCCCAGCTAAAGCCGACCTGCTTTGCGATCTGCCCGCAGCGGGCAAAGAATGACGAATCGTCATACTCATGCCCCTTGACGTTTTTGCAGATGTCAAACGCAAGCCCTGCCTTGACGCTGTGGAACGTCGGGCGCGTTGCGTTCTTCGACGCATAGCCTTTTGCGGCCAAATAGCGCTGGTACTCATCGTCTCGCACCGTCTCCGTCACGAGCACGGGCAGCCCCGCCTCTTTGCAGAGATCTAGGAAGATGACGCAGTTGGCCCGAACGTCCGCCCGCAGGTCAGCAATGTCCCTACTGTGATACATCGCCGTCACCCTTGCTGTCGATCACGTCCTGCGTCTTCTGCGACTGCGTACCAAAATAGAACGCGATGATGACCGCATAGATGGTCATAAAATCCTGCGAGATGCTTCCCGTCACCGCCATATAGGCAAAAACGGCGGTCAGCACCAGTGTCACAAGGCTCTTGACACTGAGCAAATTTGCCAGTCTCTTACGAATCAGTTCCATTGTCCTTCTCCTTTCGACCAGATAATTTGTCCGCGATGGCGACGCCCGCCGTCATCACGTCTGCAATGCCGCCCACTCCCAGTACGTAGGGGAACATGGGATCCCACTGCCACCCCTTCACGCTGTAGAATGCGACGGTATACACGATAAACGCGCTCAGGAACACCGCAACCGCGCAGAGAATGCGGTTGCGCGTCTTGAGCTTTTTCTTTTTCGGCGCGGTCATGCCGCACCGCCCGCCAGCAGCCACGCGACGAACGCGCCCGCGAGCGCCGCGAGGATTTTATCGACCAGACTGTCCCAGCGTCTTCCAGCCTTGCCCGTGATGGTCTTCACGTCTTCTTTGATCTCCTTGACGTCGCTCTCGACGGTCTCCTGCTTCGTGGCGAGCACCTTGACCGATGTGGCCAGCTCGTTCAGTGCTTCCTGCTTCTCCGCCATTTCATCGATACGGTGCGTGTTGCTCCTGCACCGCGCGTCGATCATCGCGATCTCCGCGTCGTCGTAATGTTTCAGCTCTCCCATGTTCCCGCTCCTCCGTTGGTGTTCTTGCCGCAAGCGTAGCACGCGCATTTCCGTTTTTCACCACGGAACACGAGAAAAAGAACCTGCCGGAGATCCGGCAGGCTCTTTTTCTTCACGCCGCCTTCTTCCGTGCGATCGCAAGCTGTTCGTCCACCCGCGCGCGGTTCCAGTGGCGGATCTTCTTCGGCACGTCCAGATATTCATACATCGCCGTGCGTTGCTGCTCGTTGAGCCCCGAGCGGAACAGCATTTCCATGACCTGTAAGCCCTTGCTGTAGTCGATGGAATCACCGTTCTTGTCTTTCAGGCTCTCGCACTCGCTCGCCGCCGCCTTGCAGGCCGCGAACACGCCCGGGTCGATGCGGTACTGCTTCTGCGCCTCCTGCGCGTTCTGGATCCATTTCGTCGTGATCTCATACTGCCCGCCGGAGTTGTCTTTCAGCGCCATCGCCTTAGCATAGCTCTCGACGTAGCCGAGAGCCTTGTCCTTGCCCTCGTCAGAAAGCCGCGAGAATGCGCCGCTGCCCGTCGCCTTGTCAGCCTGCGCGCGGTAGGTCTCGCTCTTCTGCGTTTCGTACTTGCTGAACGCGCTCGCGTCAAGGCTTGCCGCGCTGAACTTCTCCTCGTCCTCTCCGCTGTCGTAGGCGTACTTCCCGCGGATGCCCAGCAGGTCGAGCGACTTCTGCGGGAGCGAATAGTTTTCTTCGCTCTCGGTTTTCTTATTGTAGCGGGTCTTAAGGTTGCTCTGGATGCTCTCGCCGTCAAGGCCCATCTGCTCCATCAGGTCGCGGCGGATGTGCTCATAGGTCGTATAGTCGCCCTGTTCCAGCGTGTCGTAGAGGATAGAGATAAACCGGCTCTTGTTGCTACTGTTGGCAAGGTTATAGCTGAACTTCTCCACCTCATACTGATATGCAAGGCTCCCGCTCGCCTGTGCAACGGTGCGGATCAGCGCCGTCACGTCGCGCTTGAGGTTGGCGACCGGCAGGCCGAACAGTTTGCTTGCCGCCGCCAGCATCGAGATCGTCGCTTCCTTGCGCGTTTTCGTGCCGCTCCCGTCCATGCTCTTGGCGAACGTCTGCCCTGCCTCGATCACGTCCATGAACACCTCCATGTCCGGTCGCGATACGTCATAGCCCTGAATGATCGACAGGATGTCCTTTGCAAACGGGATTTGCCCCACGATGTTCATGTTGCTGCCGACGTTGCCGTTCAGCACCACGTTTGCGATCAGCTCCGCCGCGCCGTTCTCGTCCCCCTCCACGCCCGTAAAGGCGGAGAGAAATTTCTCCCAGTAGTCCTTGTCGCGGTCGTCGTCGCGCAGGGCGTCAATGACGCTCTGTGCCAGCGCATTTACCACGTTCGTGACCACCAGCGCCGTTGCCGCGCGTCCCACGGCCTTACGCGCCTTGTTCCGCTTTGCGGGGTTCTCCTCGTAGCGGAATGCGTCGTAGCTGCGCAGCAGCACATTAAGGCTCATAATGGGCTCGCCCATGAAGGCCGTCGCCTGTTGGGAAAGATCGCTGCGGCCTCTCATGATGTTCGATCTCTGCAAAATGCCGTCCACGACCTGCGTCTGGTCGATCATGTCGGTGAATGCCTCGTTGACCGCGCTGTAAAATTCGTTGCTGCCCGCTCGCACGTCGGGCTTCTCACGCTTCACCTGCCATTCGCAGGCGTTCCACAGCTTCCCCCACGTCACGGCGTCCGCCTTGCCCGCCGCCGCGCCCGCAAGGTCGTTCAGCTTGCTTGCCGCGCCCTCCTTGCCGTAGAAGCGCTCTTTCAGCGTGTACGGCGACGAAATGTCAAAGCTGCCGACGTCCTTGCGCATCGCGATCGGGGAGTGCTTGAGCGCTTTCTCCCATCCGCTCCCCTTCGTCACGCCGCCGGTCATGCCCTTTGCCATGTCCTTCGGGTCGAGCACCGCAGCCGCGCGGAAGAACGCCGTCGGCTGCTGGATAACGACGCGGATATTCGCGCCCACGGACGCGCCCTTGAATTTGCCGACGAATTTTGCGGCCTTGCCGGTCGCCGGTTCAAAGTCCTTGCCGCCGATGCCGTTCTGAATGTCGCCCATCAGCTTTGTCCAATACTGTGACGCGCCCTGACCGCCCTTTTCGTCGAGCAGCCCCTTCACCGTCACGCCGGTTTTGATCCCCGCATCGCTGCGGTACTGGAAGTTGAAAAAGCGGTTCATGTCCTCCATCGGCGCGAGCCATGCCGCGTAGTCGATCATGTCTGAGGCGTGAGCGGCAAACGTGTCGAACACGCTGTGCAGCTCCACGGCATTATTGGCTTTCTGCTGCGTCTGCTGCGCCATGCCGATATTTTTGATCGAGCGCACGTTGCCGCTGTCCTTTTCGAGGTTGCTGTGCAGACCCTCCCTTGCCGACTTGATGGGCCAGTAGTTCTTGTCGGTGAATTTGCGGTAGCCGTAGGCCTGCATGCTCGCCTCGTTGCCGTACTTGGCAAGCGTTGTCGCGGTAAGCTCCTGCAAGCCGTCCGCCACGCGCTTCTGCTCGTCCGTCAGCTTGCCCGTGATGCGCTCGATGTCGCCCTCGGTCAAAAAGACCGCCTGCGTCCCGCGCTTCACCTTGACAAGCCCCGTGTCCGCGCTGCGGATCTCCGGCTGATACACGCCGCCGCCCAGCAGATGGCCGAGCGCCTGATCTCGCTTGCTCAAAAGGTACAGCTCCATCACCTGCGGCGTTGTCAGCGTCAGTTTGCCGCCGTTGGCAACGGTGATATCGTGCGTCTCCGCCTCCCACTTGCCGATGGCGCTGCCGCGCACACCGCGCCACGCCTCGCGCAAATTGCCGTGGCGCGCCTTGTTGAAGATTTCCTTCACGCCGTCCGCGCCCAGCTCGTCGCCCAGCACCTTCTGCGCCTTTTCGGCAACGTCCCGCGCCATGACCTCCTGTGAATCCTGCGCGTTGCGCAGCAGCCGGTAAAGCGCTTTGCCCGTCTCGCCGTAGTGGGCAAAGAACGTGTATGGCGTTTCCAGGCTGATCGCCGTATTGCCGCCGAGCTTCTTCCTCCGCGTGCGCACGTCGGTCTTGAAGGCGTCCGCCATCTGCTTTGTGGTCTCGAATTTGCTCTTCGACAGCACCTTGCCCGCCGTCGAGACGGAGTGCTCCACCGCGCGGACCGTCTTCCACATTGTCCCAAGTTCTTCCCGCGTCAGCTCGGAGAGCCGACGGTCGCCCATCTGGATCACCTGCTCCAAAAGGCCATCCGTTCCGACCAGCGCCTCATCTACGACCATTTCCCTGCCGTTCTCGTCCTTACCCTCAAGGATCTCGCCGTACTGCTTCTGCAAGGCGCGGAACGCCTCGGTGCGCTGCGTCGGCGTGCCGCTGCCGTCATAAACGCGCTTGCCGCTCTCGTCCACGGTGTAGGCGCTCTCCTGATTGATGCTGTTCAGCAGTGCCGCCACGCTCGAGCGCATATCCTCGGGGATGTGGCGCGTGTCCGTCGGGCGCAGCAGCTTTTTGGAAAGCTCCTTGGAGTGGCGCACGATCTTCGCGCGCAGCTCGCGCTTTGCCTGCCCCTCGCGGCGCGTTGCGTCCTTCTCGCGGTAACGGTCTTTCAGCGCATCCAGCTTTTCCACCTGCTGCGTGCGCGCCTTCTGCAAGGCCTCCTGCGTATGCCGCAGCCGCACCGCGTCCGCGCGTCCCTGCGCCATCTGACCTGCGAGCTTTGCGTCCGCCGCGGCCTTGCGCCCTGCCGCCTTTGCCGCGTCCAGTTTTTCCGCCTGCACGTCGGCGAAGGTCTTCTTCGCCTGCGGCAGATCGAAAAACCGCTCCATGATGTCGTTCGAAATGGCGCTGACCGCCTGACCCATGTAGCCCTCAAACGGGTTATACTCGCCCACATTGTAGAGCTCGTTCGCCACCTCGGCGATACGGCTGATCTGGTCGCTCACGTTGTTCTCGCGCGTCTCGCTGAAAAACTCGGGGTAGTTCTCCGCCAGCTCAGAATAGACCTGATCGACGTTCGTGTGCTCGCCCTTGACAAGATTCACCTTGCCGAAAAGCCCGCGGCGCAGGTCGGCGTAGTCCGTGATGCCCGCCGCGTCCTCAGCAGAAAGCGTCAGCTTCGTATCCTTGAGGAACTTTCGCAGCTCGCTGTACTCGCGGTAAACCTCGTCATCCTTTGCGATGGAGCTCTCGGCGATGCGCTCGGCAATGGAATCTGCGCGGCTTCTTGCCTCGGTATAGGTGAGCTCGCCGGTCTCGTCGCCGCCGCGCGCGATGTAGTCGTACAGGCTCGCGAGGTCGCCCGCGATCTCGCTGCTGTCGATCTCCGCGCTGTAATCCTTCACGAGCTTCTTTGCCGCCTGCTGAACGCCCTTGCTGTCGGTGCGCACGCCGTCGCTGCGGCGCGTCTGCCCCTTCCAGTAGTCCACGCGCTGGCGCAAGGTCTCGTTCTCACGCTTGAGCGCCGCGAGCTCCTGCGCGTTCTCCGTGCCCTTGAGGGACAGGAACTGTGCAAGGCTCGACACCTGTGGCGTCGTACCGTCTTCAAAATAGGCCTTGATATCGGCAAGTACCTTGTTCGCGTGCGTGCCGCGCGGATATTCCGTGCTCGATACCGTCTGCCCGTCAGGCGTATCAAGGTCAAGGATGACCTCGCCACGATTGTGGCTGATGAAATCGGAAAGAGAATCGAGCTGATTCTTTGTCGGCATGACAGAAAGGTTGATGCCGCCGCTTTCCGGAGAAATGCGGATATTGCCCTCGCTCATAAACTGGACCATGCTGCCGCTGTAATCGCTGCCGCCGTAGTCGCCGCCCAGCGCGTCGCGGATATCTCGATGGTCGACCGTGCGATATCCGCCGGGGCCGCCTTCATGTCTGCCGGAGAAGTCGAGCTTTTTGCCGTTCGTCAGGATGTAACCGGTCTCCGACCACTTATAGGTATGTCCGAAATACTCGTCCGCATCCTTGCGGTGCTGCTTCTTCTCTTCGTCGGTGTACTCTTTCAGCGAATAGCGCTTCTTGGAGTTCTCCTTTGTCAGTCTGCCGCTTTCACTAATAGGCACACCCGCTTTGCGGAGCTCCTTGAGCAAGTCCGGCGTTACCACATTATCGGGAACCGAAATGCCGGAATCGCCCAGCAACTCTTTGTACATCTGTGCCACTTCCGAATTAGGAACGATGCGTACAGGCTTAATCCAGCGGGAAAGAAATACTTTCCGCTCAATGCCTCTTGCCTTTCGCACCTGCCCCGCGACAGTGCCGGTATGCCATGAATGCCAGCCGGTAGAATCCTTTGCACCCTCTGCGCGGTATCCGCTTGTGTCTTCGCTCACAGGTACTTCGCATTCTACCGTGACAAGGTTGTCGCGCGTATACGCCCCACTGAACTGATCGTTGATAACAAGATTGGATGAATGCATATAGGGGTTATACGCAGCGATAACATTGCCCTGTCCCTTGCCCTTATCCAGCTTGAATTTGCCGTCTTTCACAAGGTCGGGGCGCTCAACCGCCATTTCCCACGCGCCAAGCTCGCTTGCATCCTCGTATTTGCCATCGACACGCGCAGCCATCGGCGGGTACAGCTTCCCGTCAACCACCTGCATTGTCTTGTAGGTCTTGAGCGTCTTTTGCTTTTCAAGGTAATCCAGAGTGTCTTTATCGGTCACGCGAAGAGAGTATCGGGCATCGTCATATTTAATGTCGTCGCCCTTCCGAGCAGAATGATCGACCCTATTGACATTTTCCTTGCTTTGGGGTACACTACGTTCAGAAAGTCTACCACCATTTAGAGCGCTGCTCTCCCGAGCAGAAGAGCCATTACCGGTGGTAGGCTTTTTGCGTTTCTGAATGTTCCCGATGCTGTACGCCGTTTCTTCGTTCCCGTTCAGCGCAGAGACAAACGAAACTCGGTAATACTGACCATCGCTGTCTTCAAAATACGACACATACGAATTGAAGCCATCTTCGCCAATGTCGTTCTCGTGCACGCCGCCGATGTCCTCCATATTGTGTGAGAACTCGCCAGTGAGGATAATCTCGTCAATGTGCGATGCCGCCGTTTCTTTCAGGCGATATGCTTCGTCGGAGAGCTGCGTTTTTTGATGCGTTTTCAGGTCGGTGGACTTATCGTCCGCCAGTTTGTAGGCTGAGCGCTCCGTCAGGCGCACAAGCCCGCCGTCCGTTGTCGGCAGCACGATATCGTTGCCCTTACGGATCTCGCTGTTGATGTAGTTTTGCAGCTGTACGCCCCATTGCTTCGGGTCGTCCCCTTCCAGAACCTGACGGTCAGCCTTAACGTAAGAACGCCCATCATCCAGCGTCTTGATCTCGAATCTCGACTTGCCGCCCTCACCGGCGGCATTCTGGCTGTTTTTCGCCGCCGCCTCAAACGCCTGCTGCAAAAGCCCCTCCGCCGTCTGCGCCTGCGTCTTGGCCTTGCCCGTCAGCTTGCCCACGATCTCGCGGATGGCGTCGCGCAGTTTTTCAAGCAGCGTGCGGTCTTCGCTGTGCCTGCGGATAAACTCGTTCAGCACGTCCGTGTTGGCGATCATCTCGCCCGCGTAGTTCGCCGCGGCCTCGTCCAGCGCTTCATCCATGCTGATCTCAACGCCCATGCGGTTATACTGCTCGTGCAGAATGTTCGCCGCCTCGGCGACGTCGGTGTCTTCCATGATGGCGTTGCGGAACGCCGTGTACTGCTCAGGCGCGAGCTCCTGCACTCGGTGCGTCCACTCATGGCCGACGACCTGCATCACGGGGTCCTGCGCGTCCTTCGCAATGCGAATTTCGTTGCCCTCGATAACGCCGTTGGCCTTGCCGCCGAGCACTTCATCTGCCATGCGCACGCGCACGCCGAGAGCCTTTGCAACGGTGTTGATCTCGTCCGCTGTCGCGTTGTCCATGCTGCGCGAAACGTAGTCATCATAGACAAGGCCGCTGCCGCCGTCGCTCTCCTGTGCGAAGGTCTTCTTGCGCGCCTCGGTCTTCGCGTCGTTCTGTCCCGCGACATAGCCCGCGTAGGCCGTCTCATTCGTCGGGTTCGGATTCGCTTTGCCCTCTACGCCCGCGTTATAGGCGGGAATAAAGTCCTTCACGTGCTCCGCCGTGTCCTTGCCCTCCTGATACGAGCCGCGGATCGCCTTGCGCCCGCTCTCGCCGATCATACTGTCATAGCGGGCAAAGAGCCGGTCGGCGATGCCGTTCACGATGTCCGCGTCGCTGCGTGTCTCCGTCTGCGTGTTCGGCAGCTCAGTACGACTACCATAATAGCGCCCGCCGCGGTTGCCGATGGCTTCCACGCCGCCGCCAAGCCCGCCGAGGATACCGCCGACGAGGAAGTCGTTCAGAATTTCCGATGCTTCCAGCTCGCTATAGCTCCCGCCGAGCGTCTTCCCGTTATAGATCATCTGCAAGGCCGGCTGAATCAGGTCTTCGATAGCCTCCTCGCCGCCCTCTTCGAGGAACGACAGCGCGATCTTGCCCGCCGCGCTGCTGTTAAGCCCCTGCATTGTCCGCTCGATGACATCATCTAAGAAGCCTTTGCCGAACATCTTCTTGAACGGAGCCGCCGCGTTGCCGATCTTTTCGGTCGCCACACTGAGCGCGCCGCTCGCAAAGCCATAATTGACCTGCTGCTCGTGCGTTGCGCCCTGCCTGCGCGCCTCCTGCGCGCCACTGCCCATGCTGCGAATGGCCATAGGGAAAAGTGCTGTTCCAAACATAAAGGGCGATAATGCAATGTCTTCTGCCATTTGCGTGCCTGCAACACCCGCATCAACGGCAAGCTGCCCGACTTTGCCCAGCCCACTTTTCGCCTTATTGATATCCTTTGCGCCACTGTCGGCCAGCCTGTCAGCGGCCTTGTAGATCGCGCCCGCCGTGCGTTCGACCTCGCCACCAACGCCGTATGCCTGCTGATACGCCGCCTTGCGCGCTTCCAGATTGGTGATGACGGTGCGCGCCGTGTCGCGCTCGCTCTCGGTGCTGCTCGGGTCGTTCAGCACGTCGCGCTGCGCCTTGATATCCTGATCCCACAGCGCAATTTCTTTCTCAGCCTCGTCGCGGCGCTGCAAGCCGCTTCCGGTCTGCGCCAAACCGACGGCGTTCGTGAAACCCGCGCCGTAGGTCTTCGTTGCACCCTTGAGCGTATTCCCGACGCGCTGTGCGACCGTCGGCGTCTTCACGTCCTGCACGTGCTGGTTGAAGGCGTTCTCACTCTGGTAGTTCTTCGCTTCCTGCTGCTGCAAAGCGCCCTGCGCTAATCCCTGCGCAAGCGTGCTCTGGTTCTTCGGCGTCACGACATTCTGCTGCTGGCGGAACATCGGGGAAGACGCGCCCGTCTGCTTCGTCGTTCTCGTCTGCTGCGGTGTGCTCGCCTTCGGCGTCGTGCCGAATGGCTTTACCTGCTGCGTGCTCTCTGCCTTCGGAAACGTCACCTTGACACCGCTCGTTTTCTCCTGCGTAGGGGAAACCGGCGCAGTTTCCTTCTGCGCCGGTTTATTGTTGAATGTGACTTTAACCATCGATCGACCCTCCATAATTCGCTACGAGCTTGCGCACCTGTGCTTTCTGCGCCTCGCTCAGCTTGTCCCAGAAGGATTGGATTCCGCTGATTGCGTTGTCGGTCTTGCCCTGCGCCAGTAGCGAGCTTAGGCTGCTCATCGCGGCTCTGAAATAAGCGGGATTGTACTCGGATTCTCCGCCGCTTCCGCCGTTTTGACCTTCCAGCCAGTTTTCATAGTCGGAATAAAGCCCGCTCGACGACGTGAAGCCGTACTTCTGGTAATTGACCTTCTGCGCAAGCCAGCTCTTGGGATTGCCGCTTGCCTGTGCCGCGGCAAACAGGCCTTCATAGTCCATCGTGCCGGTGCTGCCAGAGCTGCTGCTTCTGCTGCCGCCGGTGCTGCCGGAGCTTCCGCTGCTTGCGGCCTTTGCTGCCGCCTGCTGCAGCTGATACTGCCATTCCGCATCATAGCGCGCGTCCTCGATGGCGTCGCGTTCCTTCTGATAGTCATAGTTGAGCTTGCCCTGCTGCTTCTGATACGCCAGCGCATCCGCCGTCTGCTGGTCGCTCACCTGATCGCGCGCGAGCTGATAGAGGTAGTTGCGGTCGGTCAACCAGCGGTTGTAGTTATTGTCCTCAAGGCCAATGAGCGTGCTCAGATCGGCGCGGTCGGCGCTCAGGTCGTCCTGATACATACTGTAGGCGAGCTGCTGCAGCTCGGGGATCTTGTCCGTCATTTGGCTCATCTGGTAGTCGCTCGCCTGTTGGCTCGCCATCACCGCCGCCGTGGATGGCATTCCGCCCGTCATCACTGCCGCCTTGCCCAGCGCGTTTTCGGCGCTGCGGTCTGCCTCGCGCGTATACTGCTTGCGATACTGCTGGTAGAGCGGATCACTCGCCGCGTCGTAGCTGAATTTTTCGCGGTTCAGCAGCGCGTCGAGCTTTGCGCTGATCTGCCCGCTCGAATCGTAGGTATAGCTGCTGTCGCCCAGCTTATCGAGCCAGCTCGTGTCAGCCTTTGCGGGGCTTGCGCCCGTGCCGAGATTGATATACTCGCTGCCATCCACGCCGCCGGAGTAGTCGTACTTCGCACGGATCTTCTCAGCCGCGTCATGCGCCGCCTGCTGCCCCGCCTTGTCTCCTTCGGCATAGGCCTTGTTGTAGGCTTCGGTATACTGCCGGATGAGATCAAGGTCGCCCGAATCGCTGATGAGCGTCAGGTCTGTGTTTTTGTGTTTGAAATTATCTGCCATTGTCCCCTCACTTTCTGCCGCCCGTCACGTATTCGTATTCGAGCGCATAGAGCCGGTATTCTCCCGTGGCTTTGATTTTCAGCTTAAAGTGGTCGCAGCGGCGGATCGGGCAGTTGAGCGTGAAAACGTCCTTTTCCTGCGCCCCGCAGCGGTCGACCTCTTCCCACGCACCGCTATCAAACTTGACAAGGAACACGACCGTTGCGCCCTTCTCGCATTCCAGCCGCGCCCGCACGCGCTGCACGTGCTTTGCGTCGAACGAGCCGCCGTCATAGTCGGCAAACTCCGCCTCGCTGCTGACGGCTCCCTCGCGCGTCGCGCCGGTTGGGATGTCTGCCGGATTCCCCAGCAGCACGCATCCGCCATCCACTAAAGCCATGATACCGCCCGAATAGGCCATTTGCACCACGGCGAGCGCGTCTTCCTTGTGCCACACGCCGTTTTCGCTGCTGTAGCAATACAGCGCCGCCTTGCCGTCCTCTTTCAGGCTCACATAGTAGTTGAGGCCGTCACTGCCGCCCACGGCGTCAGAGAGCCGCACGTCGTCGCCCAGCGCGCGGGAGATGCACCGCGGCATGCCGCCGCTGTATGCCATGATGCCGACCTTCGAGAGGTAATAGAGCGTTTCGCCCGCTACGGCAAGGCTCTTATGGCTGCCCTTCATCACGCCGAGCACCGCGCTCGACATGAGCTGGAAGTTCGTCGGGATCGTGCCGTACATCTTGAAGATTTTGTCCTCTTTGAAAAAGCACGGATAGCCGAGGTAGCTCACGCACGCCGTGAACGCCCCCGCCGTGCCGCTCTCCACGCTGAACGCGTCCGTGGACAGCCCATCAAACACGTTCCAGTTGTACGGGTCACCGAGCTTTGAGGCAAAGATGCTGTCATCCTTGCAGCCCCACACGCGGTTTTCGTTCGTGCAGACAAAGTCCATGTCGGGCACGGTGCGCTTGAGCGTGACCTCGCCGGTCTCCGTGACGCTCGTGCTGCCCTCCGGCAGACGGAAGGTGTTCTCGTAAAAGCGCAGCGTCTTCTTGTCCTCGCTGATCTCACGGATGATGGGCGTGCGGTTGTTGTATTCCTCCACCGTGCAGCCCTCGATCGTCACGGCGTCGCCCACGTTGAAAGGGAAGGCGTCGCCGCTCGTCGTGATGCTGTTTGCCTCGGCGCTTTCGTCAGCATACGTGCCGTTGCCGAATTTCAGCCCCGCCGCAGCGTAGCTTGCCTCCATCGGCTTGATCGTGCCGTCCTTTTCGCACACGATCTTGTCGGGGAAGATGAGCACGCGCTCGCCCAGCGCGCAGAAGGTCTTTTCGCTGTCCGCGACCGTCGTCTTCTCCTCGCCGTCGATGTAGAGCTTCGTGCCGTATACCTCGTAGAGCTTGCCCGCGCTGAAAATGCCGTTTGCCGTGCCCATCCCACTGCGGACGGTATAGCGCCGCGCGCGGGGAGCGAGCAGCGGATAGTATCTCGCCGACAGGTTTTTCATGTCGTACAGCTCGCCGCCCGCCGCGCCGAACGTGTGGTTGATGCCGCCGAATTTCTCCTGCTGCACGCGCCGGTTCGTATACGCCGTGATCTCAGGCAGTCTCATCGGGGTCCTCGCTTTCCTTCTTCTCCGGCGCCTCCGAGCCATCGCAGATCATCGTAATATTGCGCAGCGATTGCCGCACCGCCGCCACCACGTCGACGGCATCGCCGTTGACGTTCAAAAGGCCGACAAGGCGCATCGCGTGCGCCGCTTCCTGCTTGATCTTCTCTTTCATATCCTTTTACCTCCAATTCGGGTATTGATAAGTCCCGTAGTTGCTGACCGGCCGGATCGACAGCCAGCTCGGGTACATGTATGACCCGACGTTGACGATCGCGCGGTAGCGCTTCCAGTTCGGATAGGTATACGTCCCGACGTTGATGACCGCCTTTCCGCTGCCTCCGCTGCTGCCGCCGCTGTACGTCGTCGCCGTGCCGGAATCGCTGTAATCCGATACGATCCACGAGCCGCCCCAGTAGTACATGTTGCAGATCCACTCGTATGCCGTGCCCGGCGACAAGCCTGTGATCGTGCCGACGAAAGTGCTCGCCCCGCCGCCGACCTCGCTCGAATCGAACGAGAATGTCCCGACGCCCGTGATGCGGATGTCGATCGAGCGCTGATAGGAATAATCCGACGCGCCGCCGGTAAAGCGGGCGTAGACGCTGAGTTGCGTCCCGTCTCCGTCGACCGGCGACAGCGTGCAATAAAAGCTCGCCATGCCTTACTCCTCGATGAAGAACACCGTGCCATACGGCGCGTAGCTCGGCGCGGACGGTCCGAACATATAGTTGCCACTCAGCACCAGATAGCCGCCGCCGAGCGAGACGACGGGATAGCTGCTGTTGTCGTCACGGCCCGCCAGAATGAACGGGCCGAGTTCCGATTGGAGAAAGACGTTTCCCGCCGCTTGCATCTTCATTCCACCGTAGGTCGTCGTCAGGCCGACGCCGATCTGCCCCGTGCCCGTGTAGGCAAGGTCCATGCTGCCGACAGGGGTATCCCCGACAAGAAGACTTACACTCCCGCCTCGCAGCGCTCCCGCCGTCAGCGTGCCGTAGATGTTCACCGCGTCCACGCACAGGTCAACGCTGCCCGTGCTCGCCACCTGCACACCGTTGTAATTCAGCTTGAAGACCGTGCCGCTCTCGCCGCTCGTCGCGCCCAGCGTGAAGCCGGTCGCGCTCTGGTCAAAGATGCTCTGTGCCTCCTGCGCGTCGATCTTCGTCGATACCGTCGTGCGGATGCCGTTGACGTCCGCTGTCAGGTTCGTCACGCTGCCGTTGAGGCTCGAAATGCTCGCCTGCAAGCCCTGCGCCGTTACGCCGAGTTGCGTGATATCTCCCTCTGCGTTGCTGAGACGGCCTGCAAGCCCTTCCGCCGTGATAGACAGTTCGTTCACATTCTTGTCCGTGTCCTCGATCTTGGCGTAGATCGGCTCGGAAATATTCTTGATAAACTCGCTCAGCGCGTTCTGGTTGATGTTGCTCCCATCCAGATTGAAGAGCGTATACCGCAGCTGTTCCAGCAGTACAAAGAGGTAGTCATAGACCCCATTGATCTGCTCCTGCGTGTCTTTGCCTTCTCCGTTCGGGAAGGTCGTCTCCACCAGCTGAAATGTCGTCGGCACTCGTCATCACACCTTCCAGTTTCCCTTACTTTCTTTGCGGTTCTCGCGCCTCCACCATGCCATCGCGTCGGCCACCGCCTCGTTGGCGATGGCGTGGTCGTTGGCGTAGAGCGCGCTGTCCTGATTGTATGCGTCGAGCTGCGCGGCCAGATACAGGTGGTAGCACTCGTTGTGCCCGTCCGGCAGCAGCAGTTCCATGTCCTCAACGCTCGCGGTGTCGTCCTCCACGCTCACCTTGAGGGCGGGGGCTTCCGCCCCCATCATCTCGGCGATTCGGTGCTCAAGCACCATGAGGATTTCCGCCTTGCGCGGCGTGCTCAGTTTATTGGGCCGCAGCGCGTCCGCGTCGCGGATAGCTTTCAGCAGCTTCATGCTCTGCCCTCCTTACTCCGTCCATTCGACCCATTCTTCCATCCACACGTACACCTTGCCGTCCTTGCGGTAGAACGCGTTGTTGATGAGCGGCACGCCGTCCGCGTACTCGATGGGGCTTTCCTGCGTGCCCACGGGATTCTCCTGCACGATGTACTCCTTGCGCACCTCGATGCCGTTGACGGTGTAGACCGTCCAGTCGTAGCCCAGCTTGTCGCTCTGCCCCTGCGTCACGGTGATGCCGCCCGCCGCCTGTGCGGCCTTGCCGTCTCGGATCGCGCTCTTGATGGCGTTAAATTTCTCACTGTTCATCATATGCCGCCTCCAATTCCGCGAGCTGTGCGCTCATCTGTTCCGCCTCTGTGGGCTTGCCCATCTTGATGGAGCAGGTACCGTCGCGGTAGTCCGTGATCTGCCCTGCGAGGCAATATGCGCTGTTGTCGTACTCGGTCACGGTCTCTTTGGTCTCGCCCGTGGGCTGACCCTGCTCGTCGTACACAGGCGAAGTCTCGCGCATGACGATGCTCCACGGCGTGCCGCTCGGCAGCAGCGCCGCCACGGCGTCGTGGGACATGCTCAGATAGATGGTTTTGGTATCACGGCCGTTCCAGTTGCGGTCAGTGAGATTGCCGTTGACCGTAGCCGGGTACTCCGTGCCGTTGACTTTTACGTAGATGCTCATAAATAAACTCCTTTATGCTGCAATGATGTTCATGCTTTCGTCGACGGATGCGTCAAACGGAAGAATTAAAGCAGGGCGAATGCCGATACTAAGCATTGGCGAACCACTTCCGGAGGCACCTGTCGAATCAATGTAATAAACATTTGTCGTGTTGCGTTTACTTGGGGATCGAAGATGATATGCTTCGGCTTCCCCGTTCAATTGGGCGATTCTTTTCTTTTTTGCCGAAGTGCCTGTCCCGTAGGAAAAATAATCTAATTTGGTGCCGTCTACTGGTAAATAGTTTGCGGTAGCGGTACTATCACTATCTCGATACCCGGCTTCTCGTCCGCCAAGTAAAAAGGCTGTGCACGTCAAACCGTTCGCTCCGCTCTGATCTGTTCCAGCCGAGCCGCCACCTGCTCTATACGGAATCTTGACTTGCTTGAATAGCGATCGGATGTCGCTATCAAACAGATTAAGAAAGTCTCCGTTAAGATAGTCGTTTATCGTGCTGGTTTCGTATGTGTTGAGCATTGTGGAGTGCCACGCACGTTTCTCGTAGATGTCCTTCATCAACAGCCACGTCCCGTTGCAGCTGTCATCATACATACTGCTCGGAAGCCCCTGATGCACCACAAGAAACGCTTTCCGCACACCGCCGACGTTCATGTAAACCGATGCGCCGACTGCTAACTCACTGATGGGGGTTCCGTTTTGAAATTTTATCTCTGTCTCCGTACCGTCGACACGTGTCCACCCCCCCCGAACCTCGTAGCCCGTGCCTTCAATGAGCGTCAGCCCGTGCTTGATGTCGTAGGCCGTGCCGTCGACTAAACATTTTTGTGCCATGTGCGCCTCCTTACTGACAAATCAAAACGTAACATAGATATTGCCGCTAAGATAACCGGGGCCAACTGTTCCATAGGCGAGTTCGATTGAAATGTCGGATGCGATGGTAAAGGTAAGGTCTGCACTGTAATCGCCAGACGTAGATGCGGCCTGAGCTATTTCCCCGTTGAAGAAAATGCCCGTTCCGCTCATTGGATAGCTGTTTTTTGTGTGACAGTTGATTTGTGCGTCTTCTTCGACTTCGACCGTGGCTGGCCCCGTATACTTAATGCCGTTAATTGTTACATAAGCGTAAGTCTCATTTCCTGTTCCGGTAATAGCAACTCTCAGCTTTTTTTCGAACGTGATATCGTATCCCGTTCCATCAACTAATGTGCGCCCCTTTTTGATTCTGTAAGTAACCCCGTTAACAAGCGGAACTCCGGCTTTGACATCATAGGAAACGCTATTGATGAGCGTCTTTTGCTTTGCAATGATCTCCGCTCCTGCTGTAAACGTGCCGCTTCCCGCGTTGGAATAGAAAACGCTGTTTGCGTCATCCCAAAGGCCGATGACACCGGAAGCATTTTTGCAGGGGATAAAGTCTCTGACGAGGGCGTCGTTGTCGTAAATCTTGAAGGATTCAAGCCTCAGACGCGCGTGGCTTCCGGCTGCGCCATTTGTGTTGCACGCGAACAGGAGGAACGGGAGCGATGCAAGCAGCGGTGATGTATAGGAAAACGTATGCGTGGCCCCGCCTATCGTCAATGCCAGTGCGCCGTTGTTTGCCGTCAAGTCATAGTCTGCGACTGTCCCAGCGGTTGGAATAGACCCCAAAGCAAAACTGTTCGACAGGCCGCAGTTGGCGTATAGCGCCGCACCATTCGTCCACAGCATAAGCATCCACGCGCTGTTTGTTTGCGCGCCAAATGGGCTTTGTACTCCTGATGCGTCCTTAAAAGCCAGCCGTCCAACAAGCCTAACTTTTTGTGAGGTTGGCTTGAACCCCGTATCGATGTACTGCGTCCCCGTGCTCTCGATATACTCAAGCCGCGTATATCCGCTTGGTAAGCTCATCGCCGCACCTCCTTAACCATAAACCCAATTTATCGAAAAATTCTCCGTCGGCGTGGTCTCCGTGCTCACAAGCGTCTGCTTGGTGATGTTGCCGGTTGCGATGTAGTCGCTGCCCGCCACCGCCGTGCTGACGCCGCCCGAGCCATTGCCCTTGAGTACGCCGCTTGCGGTGATCTTCGCCTGTCGCGAGGTATCGGTCGGGTGAACGTGGTCGCCGCGCGCAAATGCCGCCGCGCTGCCCGCACTGCCCGTACCGTCCATTTTCGGCGTGGACGAGGACGCGGAGGGGATGCTCGTCGTGTCGGGGAGCGCGCCCACCTCAGAGGCCGTGTAGCTCGGCTTTGTCGCCGCCTTTGCCCACTCAGGCACGGTCGGGTCGGTCTCCTCGTAGCTTTGCAAAGCGCTGTCCGCCTTGCCGAGGCTCGTCTGTACGTCCGACGCGAGGTCTGATTTGGACACCGTGCTTTTAAACGCCAGACTGCCGAGGTCGCCGAGCCATTTTGCGATTTTGCCAAACAGCACGGAGAGCTTTTCGCCTGTCGCAATGTTCGCCCGCGTCGTTGCCGCCGCAAACGCCGCCGTGACGTTGCTGCCGTCTCCGGTCTTGTCCAGCTTGCCACTGATGTCGACCTTCTCCGCCGCTGCCGCCGCGATCTCGTCGACGTCGCTGTCCGTGAAGTAGTCCGTGCCCTTGACCGGCGTCTTGCCGTCCGCGCCCGCGGGGCCGGTCGGTCCTGTCGCTCCCGTCTCGCCCTTTTCACCGGCGGGACCCTGCGGGCCTGTCTCACCCTGCGGACCCGTCTCACCCGTATCACCCTTTTCGCCCGTGTCGCCCTTCGGACCCTTGAGATTCACGGTCTGCGGATTCGCCTTGCCGCCGTCGTTGCTCCACGACAGGTCGCCGTCGTCGCTCATGCTCGGCGTGAACGTCACGCCGTCCTTACCCGCCGCACCGTCCGCGCCGGCAGCTCCGGTATCGCCCTTCGCGCCCTGCAGCGGGCCGTTGTTGACGAACTCGCCGGTAATGCCGTCGAAGATATAGATGTCGTAGGGCTCTGCTGTGCCCACGCCGTAGGCGTCGCCCGCTTCGGCGCTCGCCTTCTGCGCGCTGTCGAGCGCGGCCTTCGTGCCGTAATAGCCCAGCACCTTGAAGCCGCTGCCGGTCTCGCCCTTGGGCCCCTGCGGGCCTGTCTCGCCGGTCGCACCCTGCGGGCCGGTCTCGCCCTTCTCCCCCTGTTCGCCTTGGGGGCCGGTTGCGCCGGTATCGCCTTTCAAACCCTGCGGGCCCTGCTCGCCCTGCGGGCCTGTCGCACCCGTCGCGCCGGTCTCACCTTTGGGGCCCTGTGCACCCGTCGCGCCCGTGTCCCCCTTGGGGCCAGCCGCACCCGTGTCACCCTTGGGCCCCTGCTCACCAGTGTCACCCTTGGGGCCGACTTCGCCCTGCGGGCCGGTCGCGGAAACGCCCGTGTCGGCGAACGCGTTGTTTGCCGCGTCCCACTTGAACCAATGTCCCGTCTCACCGTCGACGTAGGGCATCTTGGAAACCGCCGTATCCACGCCCGCCGCAGCCGTCAGCACCTCGTCCACCCAACTCTGATAGGCTTCCGGCGGCGTCTCGCCGCTGTCTTCCAGCGTTTCGCGCACGCGCGTCTTATAGATTTGGCTCTTCACGACGGTATCGCCCACGGTGTAGCGCAGCTCTGCCGCGCCCTCACCGGCGACCGCCGTGTCGGCGCTTGAGACCAGCCATACGAGCACGCCGTCCTCTTCCGTCAGCGTTACGGGATACGGCTCTGCATCGCCGTTTCGCTGTACGATCAGGCTCGCGGTGCCCTCGCCGTAGCCCTCGCGCCACTTTTCCAGCACGTCAAAAACGACCTTGCGCGCCTGATTCTCGCCTCTGCGCCCGAGCTTGATCTCTTCGAGCGCGTAGGCATTTTCAATCACCATGTTGTCACCTCTCTTATGGAAAACGGCGCAGCAAGAGCGACTGTTCCGTCCCTTGCTGCGCCGTGTCGCAACTCATTTTCGTGTCTCGCGGTCGTATTCACTTATGCGTTATGGGCCTTCGCGCTCTCAACGTAGTCGCTGCTCATCGTCTGAATGAGATTCGCAGTCGAGGCGTCCTGTCTCATCTGGTTCTGGATGGCCCACAGGAATTTTCTCTTGATCTGCACGGTCACGCCGCGCTGGATCAGGCAGCTTTCGCCGTTCACGCACACCAGCAGGTCATCCTTGTACTTGCCGTTGTCCTTGAACAGGCGGACGCTGACGTACTCTTCGCCCGCACGGGCGGCATTCGCAGCCGCGGCGGCGTTTTTCGCTTCGCTCATCGGTCTTTCCTCCGTTTCAGTGTCGGGGGCGGCATTCGCAGCCGCGGCGGCGTTTTTCGCTTCGCTCATCGGTCTTTCCTCCGTTTCAGTGTCGGGGGCGGCATTCGCAGCCGCCCCCCTTGGTGGTTAGGTCAGCGGGGTCTCATCGAACGTAGAGCAGCACTCAACTCTCACCATGTAGGCCTCGACCAGACGCTCGGCGACCTTCGTGGCCTTCCAGCCGACGGTAGCGCGCTGGTTCAGCGGGTCAGCCGTACCGGCAGAACCGAGCGGCTTGACGATATGCTCAAGACCGCCGCCGGTCAGCTCGGTCGTGCCGTAAGCCTCCGCGCCCATGATAAGGGTGGAGTAGACGTTGCGGCCCTTCGCGCCAGCCTCGCCGGGGTAGATGGCGGTCGATGCCGTCGGGGAAGTAGCAGGAGCGTCTTTCAGCGTGATCGTGGCGCTGCCAGCAGCCGCGGCCGTGGCGCTCTCGATCTCAAAGAGCTCGCCGCCGATGACGACCTGACGGCCCGCCAGCTTTGTAGCGTCGGCAGCCGTAATGACCTCGTTGACGGTCAGGACCTTGCTGCTTGCGCTCTTGACGGTCAGGTCACGTGCGCCCTCGGTCAGGTCATCCGCGTGGAACACCTTCGCCTCAGTCGTCTCGATAAAGCGGACGCCCGCGATCTTGCCGATCTCGTCGTCATAGATGTTGCTGGTGTCCTTGTACTCGTGCGGGCGCTTCCAGTCGGGGTCATCCTGAATGTCGTAGGAGCAGTCAGGGTGAATGATGGCCCAGTAGGAGCCCTCATAGCGCGGGGCGTTCATGGTTTTCAGGAAGCGGACCGCCTTGCGGACGGCGCGCACCGTGAAATAGTGGTTGCCCGTGGTCTCGCCGCCGACGAGCAGATGACGGCCCGTCACCTGACCCTCGCCGTACTGGACGTTCGAGCCGCCATTGATGACCTCGCGGGTAATGGTGTCCAGCGTGCGGCCCGCCTGAGAGCCGAGCAGCACCGTCGCTTCCTGCAGGTTGTTGTCGATGGCGGTCAGGTCGAGGATATCGGAAATCTCGACGAAATCGCCGTACTGGTCGACCTGCGCGGTCAGCGTGGTCATGGACAGCTTGCGGCCCTTGGGCGTCACGCCTTCGGTGATGGGCGTTAAGGCCTTGGGCAGCGGATCATACTTGCGGAACTCGATCTCCTTGCCCTTGCCCTTGGGGATGTTGCGCTTCTGCGCAAAGCGGTCATGCACCAGCTCGGGCTCGGCGTTGTCGATCAGGGTGTCGCAGTAGTAGGTCTTCATTTCGCCCGAGAGACCGGCATCGGTCGTCACGTTCGTCTGACCTTCAAACAGGTTCAGAATGACGGGCAGAATGAAAATGTCTTTGAACTTCTTCATAGAGTTTTGTCTCCCTTCTTACAGTCGGTAAATTAGGCGGGCATCAGAATACGATGCGCTCGCCGCGTCTCACGCGCCGCGCGATTTCCTCGCGGTCGGCCTTCGTGAACTTGCTCGGGTCACTCTTGACGATGACCCCCGGCTGGGAAGTGGTTCCGTTCTCGTTCGGGCGCATTCCTTTCGCGCGCACGTTGTCTATCACGCGTTTTTCCATCTCCGCCGCAGCCTTCGCCGCGTTGCGAGCCTGAATGTCGCCTAAATGGGATACCTCGTAAGCGTCCCGCACCGGAACGCCTGCACGCAGCATCGCAATGAAACGCGGATTCTCCGCGACCTCGCGCTTGAGGTCGAAGTCAGGATAATCGCCCGGGGCATCCTTCGTGCCCACAAGCGCCGCAGCCTGACGGATCCAGTCGTTGTAGGTCTCGTCGGCGCGCTGCTGGCGCTGCCGGTCTTCTTCCTGACGCTTGAGCGCCTCGTTTTCCTGCTGCATGCGCGCATACTCGCGGTACTGTTCAACGCTCATGCCCATGCTTTCCGCTTCCGCGTTGTAGAGCACGCCGTTGAGCGCCGCGTCGCCCTCAAAGGCCGCGCGCAGCTTGCTCATGTCGCCGTCTGCCACGCCGTAATGGCGCATCAGTGCGTCAAGAATAGGCTGCGAATCGGCGATCTTCTGATCTTTGGCCTTCTCTTCGCCGAATCTGCGGTTGATGATGCGCTGCGTCTCCGCGGTGTACACGTCCTTATACTTGCCGTTTACGAGATCAAGGAACTCCTTTTTCAGGTCTTCCCCGCCTTTTTCGCCAGAACCGGCGGCGTTCTGCTGCATCTTCGCGCCCTCGCCCTTCGGCTCGCCGGAAGAGGTCCCCGTATCGTCAGGTGTCTCCTGCTTGCCGAAAACGACGTTGGCGTATTCGCCCGATTTGCCCTTCCGGGTGGGAGAAGAGCCTGCCTTCGTGGTATCGCCCTGGGCGCTCGCGCCTCCCTCAGCGCCGCCCGATGCCCCGGCGGCGGCTCCCGCAGCGGCAGCGCCGCCGTCAAAGAGGCTCAGGATCACGCGAAGCGTGGTTTTGAGGTTCATGGTATCCCTCCTGCATGTCAAATCGCGGAACATTACGCCCTCCGTGTGGGCGGCGCGCCGGTGTTCTCCGTGCGTCCGCAGCGGTCGGGGCAGCGGGGAAAGATGAAGAAAACCGCCGCCCCCGCTGCGAATGAAAAGGAGAGAAACGCCCAGCACGCTTACATCGTACCCTGCGATTCTCTCCATCTCACCACGGATTTAAAAAAAATTTTCAGGCTGTCTCATCCTGTACAGAAATTGCGTCCGGCCTCGCGCTTTCAAGCTGCTTGAGCCCGATACAGGCCGCGAAAAATGCCGCCTCGATGCGCTCGTCGCCGCCGCAGTGGATGAGGAAGCGCGGCGTGCCCTCGTCGATCTCGAAGCCGTAGACCTCGCAGTCTCCCTCGGCCTCCATGTTCTTCACGTAGCCGCCGAAGGCGTACATTACGCCCGTGATATAGTTGCAGCACTTCTCATCCGCTGAATGCCCCTCGCACAAGATCATGCAGCGCCCGGGCTCGTGCTCGATGTATACCGCCGTCATGTGTTAGCTCCTCACATCCCGGGCATCGCCGCGCTGCTGCCCGTGTCCATGTTCGGCTTCGACTTCTCGGCGAGCTGCTGCATGTACGGCGTCTGCGTGCTCTGCGCGTCGGCGTTCCTGCTCTCAATGCCGCCGCTGCTGCCGCTCTTGCGCGTCGAGCCGCCGCTCTGCGCGCCGCCCGTCATGCCAAGCCCCATGTCCTGACCCGTCAGCTGCTGGATGACCGCGAGTGCCTTTTGCAGCTGCTCGCTCTGCTGCTGTACGACGTTATAGAGCGTCGCGCCCTCGTTGACCTGGTTCTTGATCTTGTCGATGCCCTCAAAGTCCATCATGTCAAGCGCGATCATGCTCTCCTGCGCCCTGTCGGGGGAGAAGAAGCCTAGCGAATAGAGTTCCTTTGCCCGCTCGTTCTGTTCCGCGCGGGAGAAGGGGTTCTTCTTCTGCGCCTTGATCTTGATGTCAAAGACCGGCCTGCGGAACAGGTCGTTGCCGAGGCTGTCCACGCCCGTCACCTGATCGCCGAGCTGATTCACGCCGATCTGCGCGTACTCGTAAGGCATTTCGTTCGTGATGCGGAACGTGCGCGCCGCGTCGTAGAACTGCCGCATGCGCTCGACGCACAGCTTCACGATCTTCGTCTGCGCGCGGTAGCACGCCGCGATCATGTCGCGGCTCGCCTTATTGCCCGCCTCCTGCAATGCGGAGATCGCCGCCGCAGCCGTCGCGCCGCTGGACGTGCCGCCGTTGGACACGTCGCGGTTGGAGCTCGTCTCCTTCATCTCGTCGATCTTCATCTGCACGATGTTCGCGTAGATGGAATCGAGCGGGCGCGTCGTCACCTCGCGCAGCTTCGAATCGTCGATGCTGCCGGACACGTGGATGATCGGCTTCTGCCAATCGAGAAATTCTTCTTCATTGATGTTCAGGCTCTCACTCGCGAAATACCGACGCTTGCTGCCCATCATCGACGTTTCAAGGATGTTGCCCCACAGCTTGTCAATGTAGAGCTGCGGATCCTTTGCAATGGCCGTATAGCCAAAGCCCGCGGGCGTTCCCTTCTCGGGGAACAGCACGTCGAACACGAACGGATATTCGCCGTCTTCGTAGAAGCCCGCCTCCGCGCACTCAGGATCGTTCTCACTGGCGTAGATGATGTGCTCTTCGTCGATGAACTTCGCGTAGTGCAGCACCGTGCGCCCGTCAATGGTCTTCTTGCGGTAATACCAGTCGATCACGGCGACCTTTCTGCTCGTGTCCACCGTGTCATCGTACTCGTATTTCGCCGTCTCGATGCTGCTGCCGCTGAGTTTGTCCGCAAACTGCGGGTATTCGTCCTCGATGATATCGCGGTCGACGAGCGCCACCGTGAAGACGTTGCGGCTCTTCTGGATGTCCTCGACACCCGGCTCCCAAAAGATATTCAGCGGGTCAATGCCCTCGATGGCGATGTCGCCAAGCCCGTTGTCCTTCTCCTTGTCCCAGAACACGCCGTAGATCGCCACGCCGTGCTTGAGCTTTTCCCACCACTCGAAGCTGTACGTGCTGTCAAACTCGTTGTACTCCATGATGACCGGTAGCACGGACGAGAGCGTCTTTGCGCTCTCCTCGTCGCTCTGTTCGCGCGGCAGGCACACGGGCTCAGGATAGTTGTCCATCGCGTCGGCGTGCTTATTCATGATCGAGTTGAACAGCCACGCACTCGCGGGCTCAGGCCCCTTGTCGTCGTTTCTCGAACCACGGCGAATGTCCTCCCAGTGCCGCAGCTTCCACCAGCGTTCCTCACTGATGATGCGGTTTTCAAAGTTGCTTTTGCCCTGCTTGTACTTTTGCAGCGTTTCCACGGCGTCGCCGATCTCCTTGCTGCCGATGGCCGCGCCGCTGCTCATCGCTGCATCGCTGTCGCGGAATGCACCCACGAGCGGGGCCTCCGCCTTTGCGCCCAGCATCGCGGCAGCGCCCGTCGCATCGGCCTGCTGCTGCGTCTGCGGGAATTTTCTCATTCCTGCCATGTCTTCCCCTCCTGTCAGTTGTGTTGGAACCACGCATATCTGTCGTAGCTCGGCGTATTGATGTCCAGCGGGTCATAAATGACCAGCTTCGGCGGCTTGTTCTCTCGCGCCGCAATAGGATTCTCCATGCACACATAGCGCGTCATGTCGTAGATATGATCCTCCTGCTCGGTGTTCACGTCCTCGACGTCCTTTTCGTCGTAGACGAGGTTCGGCACCGTGCGGATGAAATTCTTGCACGTGTTGAAGATATACAGCATCGGCACACCGTTTTCGTCGAATGCAAACCGGTTGTGCAGCTGCATCTTGCCGTCGATGCGGGCATTGTCACCCTTCTCGAAGTAGACGCGCTCTCGTTCAAAGAGCGATCCGATGCTCTCCGTGCCCTGCGTGCCCCAGATGGCGGGGTCGCCCACGCGAAAGATGTGCCGCCCCTTGAGATTCGGGTCTTCGGCCTCGATGCGCTTCATCTCGCGCGCCACCGCCGTCGGCTCCATCTTCACGCCCTCGTTCGGCGTGCCCGTGCAGCCGTAATACTCGCGGATGTGGTAGAGCCTGCGGTCATGGTCGACCGCAAACCAGCCGATGGCAAACGGCCTTGAATAGCCCCAGTCCATCGCGCACCAGATCGGCCACTCCTTCGGCACCTGAAACGGCGCAATGACGTGCGTATTGATGCGGTCTCGGTAGTGCTCGCTGTCGTTGCGCCACTCGGTAAACACCTGACCCGAGAACGTGTCCCAGTCGCCGTAGAGCAGCGCGTTCTTCTCCGCCTCCGGCATCGACGCGAGGCGCGTCAAGTAGCTTTCGTCGTTCTTGAGCAGGATCTTGTTGTCGAACACCGTGCTCGGGACAAAGATACGGCTCTTCTTCCTGTGTTCCTCGTGCCCGTCCGGAAAGCGCACGACCGCGTCCTCGCGAATGGTCCGCATCGGTGGCGCTGCCGTGATGAACCGTTCCTTGACCCATCCGTGCCCCACGCCGCCGGGATTCGCCGTGCTGCGGATGTACACCCGTGTCCCAGGCCCGTTCGGTCGGTTGCGGGAAAAGAGGTAGCTGTATTCCTCCCACGTGAAGTGTGTCAGCTCGTCGAATGCGATAAAGTCATAAGCTTGACCCTGATACTTGATCTTGTCCTTTGCGTACTGCATCGAGCCGAAGATGATCTTTGCCCCGCTCGGGAATGTCCACGTGTGGCTGCTGCCGTTGTAGCGCGCGCCCGGATAGATGCGCGGGTAATAGTTCAGCGTCTTGTCAATGAGCTCGGCAAGCTGCGGGAAGGTTTTTCGCAGAATGATCGCCTTGTAGTACGGAACATCCACCTGCCGTAGCGCCTCGATGACCAGCGCATCAGATTTCCCCCCGCCTAACCGGCTGCGCCGCCGTATAGAGCCTCGTCCTCCCAGCGGCTCATAAAGAGCGCCTGCTTAGGCTGCGGCTTCCATACCACGCTACGCTTCGCCATTCGCATCACCTCCCGCATCCTGCGGAACAGGCATTACGGCGGGCAGCTCTGCCACACCGCACACGCTCTCTCCGCCGTCGTCCTTCTTCTCGTCATTTACCCAGCGGAAGTTGTATTTCAGGCTGAATTCCGCGCCGCGCTGACCGTCTCGGTCGAATAGCCGTTCTTCCGCGTAAGCCTCGATTCTCGCCTTCGCGCGCAAAACCGTGTGAAGAAACTCTCCCTTGCCCTGATAATCCAAAAGCGCCCTGCGCGAGGTGAATCCCAACGCCAGCGCAAGCCCCGTCACCGTCGGCGGGTGCTCGTTGATGATAAACGGCTTGCCCCACTTGTCGCAGATCGGGAGCCCGTCGTCGCCGATAATAGGATCTCCCTTGCAGTCCTCAAAATACTGGTCAATGACGGCCTGCATCTGTTCCACCGTCGCATATTTGGGAGGTCTCCCTGTTTTCGCCATGCCGCCACCGCCTTTCTTTTTTATGCTGCACCCCCCCAGCCCTCGGCCATATCACGCAGCATTCTTATCCCCGCTCGGGGAACCGAGCTTCCTATTTCCGACGGTAACACGCCATCTTTTATTTCTCACCACGGGCGCGGAAACTTTCTCTCGCCCTTTGTCTGTATAGCAACATACACATAACATAGATACATCCTGCGTATAGCTCCTTCTCTCCCTATCCCCCTATAATCCCCCTTCCCCTCTCTCCCACGGCAAAAACAGAGGCAGGGCAAATGCCCTGCCTCTGTTCCGCCGTCGCATATTTGGGAGGTCTCCCTGTTTTCACCATGCTCATCGCCTTTGTATAGAATCCGCATTCTTAATTCGTTTGCTTGCAATCTGAAAGTATTTTTCATTTAATTCAATCCCGATAAATCTTCGATCCAAATTAACGCACGCAACCCCCACTGATCCGCTACCCATGCAATTATCCAACACGGTTTCTCCCTTTGCAGTATAGGTTCGAATCAGATATTCCAAAAGTGGCACCGGTTTTTGTGTAGGATGCAGCAATTCGCTGTTAGGCACGCCAGGAAACGAAAGAATGTCTGTCGGGTAGTACAAATTATTTCTTGCACTTACTTTTACCTGTCTGCCGTAACATTCGCTTTTAGCCGTCCCACCATCCTTGTTTCGATATGGCCCAACTCTCATTTCCGGATTGTATGTGCATTGTTTTTCGTAAAACACGCATATGTTTTCTGTTTTTTTTAGAGGCTGCTTTTTTGCGTTCAGAAAGTTCCTGCAATAATGCTTGTCCCAAATCCACATATAGTGAAAATCGCTCAAATTGCTACATACTAATTCAGCAGTAAAGGGCATCGCTCCAAACAAAACGATTGCCGCGTTCTTTTTGGTAATCCGTTTATATTGCATCCACAAGGGGGCAAATGGTATTACGGTATCCCATTTATTCTGTGTAATGCCATACGGCAGATCACACAATATCATATCGACGCTGCTATCGGGGATTCCACGCATCAATTCTAAACAATCACCGCACTTTAAATCGATCATTATTTACCATCCCAAAACCAAGTATTTTGTTTCTCTCATGCCTTGCACCCCAGCTTTCTCTTGATCCACGCCCACAGGTTGCGCCACGGGTGGTTCTTCGCGTAGTACGCCTCGAACGCGGCGATCTTATATCTCTCGACCATCGCGTCGTATTCCCGCTTATGGTATTCCGCAAATGAGGTTTGCTGTGCAGCATCCGCATTCGCCCGTCCAAGCGCTGCCTCGGTGTCAGCGAGCTTGTTCCGCAGCACATCCGCATCCGCCTTCAGGTTTGCGATCTCGTTTGCCTTGTTGATGGCCTCGCCCGTCATCTGCTCGAGCATATCTGCCTGTACGGTAATTTTCCGTTTCAGCTCGGCGATCTCTGCGCGCATCCTGTCTTCCAGAATCGCGGATTCTCTCGCTTCCGCCCGCGCTTCCTCCACCATCTTCGCCATCTGCTCTTTGGTGTACTCCTTGATGTTGATGCTCATTCGTCGTCCTCCTTAGGAAGATCGAGCGCCGGAACGCCGCTCACGCCGCCGACCGCCGTTTGCAGCAGGAAGCCCAGCAGCTCCCAAACCTTGTTCATGATTCGCTCCATGCAGACCTCTTCGCCCAGCTTCTCGTCGTAGTTCTCCGCGCTCACACAGCTCGAGCTCTCCACGATCACAAAGCCGTTTTTCAGCACCGCGCGCACAACGGTCGTCTTGCCGCCCATTGTCACGGTCTCGTGATGGTCGATGAATCGCTCGACCATTTCCGCGCTGATGCTCGGCGCCGCGGTCTTGAGCTTGCCGTTTACCTCGAGCGGCAGATAGGCGCGCTCGAAAACCTCCGCCGGGCTGAAACTCTCATACCCGTCCGCATAGCGCACCTTGTAGCCGCGCTCGGCGACCTGTTCAGCGACCTTTTCGGCAGTGGTGGTCAAATCATCGGTAGAAAGGGTCTCCCCGTTCACGCGATACGCCTTTTCCGCCTCAATGAGTTTCGTTCCTATGTACTGTTTCATAGCAAAAATTCCTTTCTTTTTCGCCCGTAGGCGTTATTTCATTCGCAGCTGTTCTTCCTGCCCTCTGTCGCTTGTGATGCTCACGACCTTGCAGTCGCCGTATTGCTCGATATCCATTGCGATACGCTCTTTGATGCCCTGCGCATCAGCGGCGGGGACGTTGGCATTAATCGTGATCGTTAGCATCATTTCCTCCTGTTCCGCCGCGCATCTTCGCGCCGCAGTGGGGGCAATGACCCCATGCCGGGCGCCCCATAACCTCCGCGACACGGGCCTTTTCATTGCAGGCGGTACAGCGATAAATGTCTTCCGATGCCCATTCCCACCGCCCATGTACCACCGGCGCAACGTCAGCGGCAGGCGCATTTTCGATGCTCGCTATAATATCTTCCGGCTCAAACAAACCATCCGGCAGTTTCTGCGCGCCGCCATAGTAGCCGCCGGCATCTGCCCGCCATGTAGGCAAATCCTTGATATGTGCAAGTAGTGTTTCGCGCTCAATGTATTCAGCCATTGTCAGCCCTCCTTTACTGCAAATACCCGTGGTGTTTTTTCTTCGCCTCGATGTTGCTTAATATGATGTCCTGCAAATCGAATACGTTAAAATAGCATTTCCACTCGCTCGGGCTGTACAAATGCAAGATGCAGTTTTGGCACCCTTGCTGCTCACCGCAATACTTTGTGAGTGTTTTTATCGCTTCCACGACTTTCTTGTCACTGATTGCCATTCTGCGCCTCCAATGCTTTCTCCGCTGCCTCGCGGGTGAGAAATACGGTTTTGCCAAATGCCCCAAATGGCGCTCCATACGAGCCACACGGATCGCCGACGGGTGTAATAAAGAAAACTTTTCGCCAGCCGGCCAAAACCGCGTGTTTGACCTCACACTCTCTCACGTGCTTTTGGTCATCAAGTAGCGCAAATACGTGCTCTCCTGATTGGCACGGCAGCACGACCACGCGCCCGGCCTTGTCGGCCTCAGCCAGCTCCTTCACTCGGTCAAGGCCTCCGCATTCTCCGATTGTCGTGCAGAGATCGCTCCAATCCTTTTGAAGTGCTTCCACGCTCTCCGGCGTCAGACCTGTCGCCTCGTAGGCGCGCAAGCCCTCCCGATTTCTCAAATAATCCTCAATGAGCTGCTGCACCACAAACCGCTGTGTCATCGGCCATGCCGCGATCTGCTCTTGCAGCTTTTTCAATGCCTCGTCCGAAATCATGCTCAATACCTCACTCCGATAAAATCCAGCACCCGGCCATAGCCGAGGCCCTTTTCATTGGGCTTCCATAGCCCGTCAGCGGGGTCAAACTCGCCGCCGCCGATGCAGAAGTCATAGTGCTTTGGGTGCGTCTGCTTCATCCGCTCGAAGCGGTTTTCGCCTTGTCGGCCTTTAATAGCTCTCGAATCCGCTCTGCCTTTGACGTATCATCATTAAAGGCAGATTCGACGATGGCCTTCGCGTTGGCACACTGCTCCGGCGTCAGCTCCGTGTCCTCATAGGCGGCAAGCGCGCTGTAAAGCTGCCGAATGATCTGCCGCAGCACATCCTTCGAAACGCCGTTCAGCGCCGGGCCGTTCAGAATCAAGTCCAGCAGCTTCGGCTTCATACCTTCAAGGTCGGCGAGCGGCCCGAGATATTTGCCCACGCTCTCGTCCACTCTGACCATTTCATTCGTTAATCGTTTCATCTGGTGTCATTCCTCCCCAAATCTCAATTTCGTCACGGCGATGGGAAACTCTTCGATCTCGCTCGCCCAGCGCGCCGTGCCTTTGCCGTTGCATCGCTCGAACACCAGCGGAAAGCCGCCGATGCCGTCAAACAGGCTGCCCATCGTAACGGGGCGCAGATACTGCGCGCTGATGCGCTTTGCAAGGAACGACCAGAACGGCAGCGCGATTGAGTTGCCGCAGGCCTTATAGCGCGGGCTG
Organism: Oscillibacter sp. ER4; assembly: GCA_963623615.1. GTDB lineage: Bacteria > Bacillota > Clostridia > Oscillospirales > Oscillospiraceae > Hominicoprocola. Next base: position 40,381 of record CAVFND010000001.1, read on the forward strand.
TCCGCGCTGTCGCGCAGCTTGCCCTTACTGTCGCGCCACTCGCCGATGTCCGTCCATCCGTCCGGATAGCCTTGCAGCCGCTCGCATTCCAGCGGTGTGAGACGACGCACAACCATGTGTGTGCGAACAACGTTGTTTAGATTCAGGCTTTGCCCGTCGCTCTCTTTAGCTTGCAAGGTCCCGTTGATCTCGCCTCCCTCTGTGAAGTTGCGGCAATCAACGCTGCTGATCACTAAATCGGTGCTGTCCTTGTAGTCGCGCTGCTTGCAGCTGCTCGCGACGTCGCCCTCGCGATAATCGCCGAAGCCCTGCATCTGATAGCATACCACCGGAACCTCGCCGAAAGTATGCAGCGCAGGGCACGGCTTGTCCGGTCCGACGGTGCTGCGGTTGTCCGGTGATGTGATCTGCGCGCGGTCAAACACCAAGACCGCAGGACATTGATTCAGTCCGCTTAGCACCGCGCCCAGCGTCGGTGCTAATTCCTCGGCGTAGCCGATGCCGTTTGCCTTTGCGCCCTGCCCCACCTTAAAGGCTGCGCAGATGACCGGCTGGTTGTTTCCGCTCATGCCCGCCGCAGCGGGCAGTGTAGGGGCGTTGTCGTCCGTGCGGATCTCCGCGCCGCCCTGCTGCGTCGCCATGCAAATCAAGTCATCGCCTGCGCTATCAGCACCCGCTCTAAAATCTCCGGCAGTTTCTTCCCCCGCCGCTCCGCGCGGCGTAGGATGCCCTGACACGCTTTTCCGCTCAAACGATATTTCTCCTGCGGTGTCTCCTCCAAAATCTGCGACAATCGAGATTCGACGGCGGCGTTGGGGCACTCCCCAACGTTGCGCATCGTGCACTCGCCAAGCCACGCTCCATCGTCCGCCCATGCAATCGTGGTAGCCCCCCCCAGGTAGGCCATCCCTTTTCAGGCACTTCAATATTGGGGGCTTCCGGCTCGACGATGCGGATGATCTCTTCGAGGACTGCCGCGAAGTCTCGCCCTCCGTTTGAGCTAAAAACTCCGGGGACGTTTTCCCAGACCATATACCGAGGTCTGACCATGTCACCTGACCGTCCACATGCTCGGTCATGCTCTCTCATCTCCTTTACGATGCGAATCTGCTCCATAAACAGCCCGCTGCGCGCGCCCGCAAGACCGGCGCGCTTGCCCGCGACGCTCAAGTCTTGACACGGCGAGCCGCCCGTGATGACGTCCACCGGCTCGATCTCCGCGCCGTTGATCTTCGTGATATCGCCGAGGTGCTTCATTTCCTTCCCTCGCATTCTCCAAACAACTCACGAAACGACATTCCCGTCAAATCTTCCAGCGCCAGCAGCAGCCGCACCGTTGTGTCGCGGTCGCCGCGCGTCCATGCTGACACCGTAAACTGAGACGTGCCGAGCGATTGCGCCAGCGTGGTCTGGTTGTAATTCTCCGCCTCAAGGCACTCCTTGAGCGCCGGATAAACGCAAAACTCAAATGGCGTCTTCGGTCGAACGATCTTGCTCATGCGCGCACCTCCCCGTAGATCAGTGCGTCGAGCGATATGCCGAGCGCTTCGGCGATGTATAGATATGTCGGCATTTTCGCGTACCACAGCCCCGTTTCAAGATTGTGGATCGTGGTCAGGCCGACGCCTGACTTGTCCGCGAGGTTTTGCAGTGTCATCTTGCGCAGCTTGCGCCATGCCGAAATGCGCTTGCCGATCTCGCGCTCGGTCGGGATGCCCTTCGGCATGCCTTCCTCAAGCAGCAGCGCACTCATCGTCACGCCGAGGCCCTTTGCGCACCGGTCAAGCAGCTCTAACGTGGGATATCTCAATCCGGATTCCCACTGCGTAAGGCTTGTCGTGGCGACGCCGATATCGGCGCTGAAATCGAGCTGTGACAGCCCTTTCTTCTTTCGTAAATCGCGAATGCGATGGCCTAATTCCAGTTCTGTGATCATCTTTTCTTGCTCCCTTTTATCTTTTCCTGCGGCGCCGCGCAGCGACATAATCGTCTCTCTCGACGTAATACGCTTTCAGCGCCTTGTTCCGTTCCTCGCATTTGGCTTTGTCTGCCGCGTAGTGCGGGCAATGGCTTTGACAGCCCGGATGCCTCACAGGCGGCTTGCAGCGGCGGCAATGTTCAAATGCTGCCATGTTACACCTCGCGGATCGTGATGCCGTACTTGTCCTGCATCAGCTTCTTTTTCAGCTCGTATGCCTGCGTGCGCATCCCTTTCGCGTCCTCGACCTCGCGCAGCCAGTGCACCGCGCCCGTGATATCCGGCTCTGTTGCCCGCTCGTAAGTAAAATCCGCGCGGTAAACCATCGGCTTGATACGCTCGCCCTCGATGGTCGTATAGCCCTCCACGAGGGTGAAATTGGCTTGCAGCCTCAGATTGCGAATCTTTCCCATCGCACGTAGAACTTTCAGCTCGCCGAATCGCGCCGCCTCGCGCTCGGAATCAAACCTGATCCCGTCTCGCACGACCTTGCGATTGCCGTACTTGCTCTTCTTCGGCTTCTGCGCGCCTGCCAGCCTATCAAGCACCTGCTTCTGCGCCGCAGGCCCGAGCCGCGCGAGGTCAGCCGATGTCAGCGCCATCGTTTACCTCCCGCAAATCGCCCCGAGACGCGCTCTGCGCATTTCCATCCTCCGGGGACGTCATTTCACGTTTTTCACCTTTCGAGCGCTCCTGCGCGCTCTCAGAGGCATTTGCGGTGGTTTCCCGCTTGCTGTCCGCGGGGTCGTCACGCAAACCGACGCCGATGACGTAGTTCTCGCCGTCCCTGCGGGCGTGTACCTCGTACTGCCGGTAGACCTTCCGCACGTCGAATTTCGGCAGCGTCAAGCGCATCCCGATCGTCAGCCCCGTGTCCTCGTCGATCACGTCCTCGCCGTAGATGATCGCCACCTGCGCAAGCAGCGCATCCGTCGCCATGCTGATCTCCGCAACGCCCTCCGCGCGGCGTGCGAGCTGCGCGTTGGCCTTCATCAGCTCGCCGACTTTTTTCTGATATCTGCCGAGCTCATGCTCAAGCCGCTTCACCTTGTCTCTGTTTCTTTCGCTCATCGGTTCTCCGTCCTTTCGTAGTGCAGCGTCAGTGCCCGCGCAATGGGGCAGCGCCGCCATTCTTCGCTGGCGCAGTAGCGCCGCGTGTAATCGTCCAGCTCTTCCTTCGGCAGCGTGAGCTTCGCGCCCTCGCAGTTGAGATGCTCGCGGTAGTCCCGCGAATAATACGGGCACTTGAAAATCCCCCCGCGATACCCGCTCATGGCGCACCGCCCGCCAACACCGATTTGACGTGCCGCATGCGCTGGTTCGCCTTATCGCGTCTCAGGCTGCCGCCCTTGAATACCAGTGGCGTGCACATCTCGAGAATGCGGTCATAGATGCGCTGATAGGTCATGTCTTTCGGCCTGCACAGCTCGTCCAGCGTCAGATTCGTCGTGACGATCAGCGGCTTCTTGGCCTTGTAGCGCTCGTCAATGACCGTGTAGACGGTTTCCATCGCATACTCACTGCTGCGCTCTGCGCCGAGATCGTCGATCACCATCAGCGGGTAATAATGCACCTGCTCAATGATCTCCTGCTTGTCGTACCTGGCGTTGAGGATGCGGGGGAAGCTCGTAATCATCGCCGGAATGCCGCGGTCGATAAGCTCGTTGGCGATGCAAGCCGCCGCGAAGGTCTTGCCGTTTCCGGTGTTGCCCCACAGCAGCAAGCCTTGATTTTCGCGCCGCATATCGTCCCATGCGTCGGCATAGCGCTTGCACTTGACGATTTCTTCGCTCATCGTTGCCGCATCGAACCGGCACGCCGTCAGGCTCTTGTCTCGGATGCCGTCAGCACGCAGCGTTTCGATACGCAAGCGCTTCTCGCGGTCAGCACGGGCTTTCTTCTCCGCCTCGTACTCTCGCGCCGCACAAGCGCACTGACAGCCGACAAGGCGAACGTCTTTGCCGAGCGGGATACGGCACTGCTTCGGCGTGTTGCAATGGCCGCAGTACAGCAGCCCGTCTTTCTCGTAGTCGACCGGATCGCGCACAGGCCCGGCCTTTTTCGCGATGCTGCCAATCAATGCGTCAACGTTCATAGGCTTCCCTCCGTGTTGCCGTAGTCGTAGACAAATGGCTTATTCTGCGGTGCTTTGCCCCCCTTGTCCTGCTCCCTCGCAAGCCAAGAAGTGATAAAGCGTTTTATCCCGCCGCGCGTCTTTCTCTTCGATGGGTTCGCATCGCACCATCCCACCATGTTCCTGAGCTGCTGCAGAACGTCAACGTTCGGATAGAGCTGCGACCATTTGGCCCTGTCGTTCTCCGACACGTCGAAAAAGGTTCCGTCATTCAGCGGCAAAGAAATCACCGGCGGCGCGCCAGCCGCTTGCGGTTCAGCGCATAATATGTACTCTTCTTTACTCTTCTCTACTCTACTTTTCTCTACTTTACTTTGTCGCTCGATGTCGGTATTTTGGGAAAAAATGTTTACATTTTTCGCAGAAATGTTTACATTGGGCAAAATTCGGGCAACATCGACCAGAAGGATGTTGTAATCGACTTCAAGAGTTTTACGGCGGCTGACTGCCTCGAAGTACCTTTCCTGTATGCCCTTAGAAGTCAATACGTGGTACTTGTCATACTTCTCTTTATCGAACATCCCTCGCCTGATAGAAGCCTCTATTATTTCGGAAACGACGCTCCCACCCAACCCGACCTTGCGAGCGAACAAAAGCGCAACCTCCTCTGTCCATTCAATGTAGTAACCCGCCTTACCGT
>CAVFND010000002.1:0-39388 GCA_963623615.1 Oscillibacter sp. ER4
CAGATTTGCCCCGCGCGGCACAACGCCGATGATCTGATTGTCCCGCTTCTGCATCAGGACGTTCAGCCCCATCCGCAGCCCAGTCGGGCGGATCTCCTCGGTGTGTGCCTCTCCGACGTAGCCGCTGACCTCCTCGCCGACCGCCTCCGGCAGCTCCGGCTGCACGAGATAGCCGCCTTTGTTCCGCACGATCCGCACCGTGTCGTTTTCGGGGATGTACCCGAGCATTTCCACCAGCGCGCCGAGCGTCCCGCGCAGGCGTTCCCGGAGAGCGTCCATCGGCACAACGGCCATCCACTCATACCCGAGCGCCGTGAGCGTATCGCCGTTGCAGTAGAGCGTCAGTCCGCCCTTCGTCTCCGCCCTCAGCGCCCGCTCCAGCGCCGCATCATCAAACGCCATTATCCGCACCTCCCGATAAGCGTTTCCAAGATCTTCTTTGTTCCCGCGAGCAGCTTGTCCGCCGTCCCGCCGTCCGTGCTCTTCATCACATGCAGCTTTTCCACAGCCAGATTGAAGTTTTCCTGCGCGAGCTTTACGAGCAAGATCACCTCGTTCGCCCCGCTCTGGGCCGCCGTGAGCCGTTTCCGCAGCTCCTCAGCCTCGGCTCTGGCCTTTTCCGCCGCCGCTCCCGCAGTCTTCCCTGCCTCCTTCGCGGCGGTCTCCGCGGCCTTCAGACGCTTTTCCAGCTCGGCCACGGCTTTCTTCTTTTCCTCGGCCGCGGCAGCCTTCGCTTCCTCTACAGCCTTCTGCACGGCGGTCTCGTCGATGGCGACCTCCACCGGGCGGCTTTCCGCCTCGCGCAGCATCGCCTCCATCTTCTGCGCCGCGTCCTCGGCGTCCCGGAGCGCCTTCTGCGTCTCTCCGAGCTCCTTGTCCGCTGTCTCCAGATGCTTTCGCGCTTCGTCCCGCTCGCGGATCGCCTCTTCCAGATCCCGCGCGGAAATATGCTCGGCGTCCACCTCGCGGGCGAAGTCCTCCCGCTCCTCCTCCGGCACGGCCAAAAGCCGCAAAGCATTGGAAACGCTGATTTTTCCCAACGTTGGGAAAATGTTTTCCACGCCCAGAAGCGACCCCTGCGCGGCCCCGTACTCGTTGTAGAGCTTGATGAACCGGTACGCGCTCGACTTGCTGATCTCCGTTTCGCGCTCCACCCATCCGGCAAAATCCTCGCCGACCTTGTCCTTGGCCAACTGGAGCCGGTATCCGATCTGGATGCCGTATTCGAGCACCATCTGCCGCGCCTGCCGCGTCAGCAGCCGGATCTCGCCGCCCAGCTGCTCCGGCGTCATGTCCTCTGTCTTGATAAGATCATTCACGCTGCGCTTGTCCTCCGTTTCCGGCCGGAGCGCACCCACTCCAGCCATGTATTTTCAAAGTTTCGTACCTCTTCGGTGCGGTCACAGTTGCACAGTCCCCGGTTCTCCGTCACCGAGAGCGTTTTCTCATTGAAGTTGAGCGTATACCACGGCTCATCCGGCTTGTCCTTCCGCCGGATAAAGAAGATCGTGAGCTCGCCCCGCGCGTGCCGTTCGGCGTAGGAGGCCACGCAGTGATGCAGCGCCTTACCCTCGGCGATAAGCTCCTCCTCCGTCTCACACGGTCGGATGAATATGCCCCCGTCCTCGAAGGCATATTTTTTCATGCGCTCATATCGCTGTCGAAAACGTCCCCGCCGCTCCTCGGCGGCCTCGGCCTTTTGCCGTTCCTGCATCTGGTCGTGCGCCCGTTGAAGATTCTGCGGCCACATCACGTCGCAGTCGGCGAGATCTTCGCCGAGCCTTTCGGCCATCGTCCAATAGTCCAGCAGATACCCCGGCCACAGCCGGTTTTTGTACCGCGCCGCCTGTTTGTCAAGATACCGCTCCGCCTTGCCCGGCAGCACCCCGCGCTTCAGAAAGTCCTCCTGCTGACTCGCCGTCACCTTCGTGACCTCCTCGCCGAGACGGCAGGGGACGTTGTATTTCCGGGCAAGCAGCATCGCCTTCAGGCGCTTCGGCGCGTCCTCCGCGCTGTTGAAGTAGGTAAGCTCCTCCTTCGTCAGCCGCAGCATCTCGTGTGGCTTTTTCTTTTTCCAGTCCACGCCGTGCAGCACGTCGGTCCTTTCCGACCAGTTTTTGTTATACGCCGGAGAGCGCTGCCCCTCGGCGATGAGAGCCGCCGCGAGCTTTTTGGCGTTCGGCGCCATCAGCGCCTCGGCGCTTTTGCGCCGCTGCCAGAGCTTCATCCATGCGACCGGGAAGCGGTATTCCGTCTCCACGCCCATGTATGTCTCCAGCTTGCAGTTGGCGCACTCTGTCTGCGCGTAGATGTTGGAAAGCCCCTCCGGGCAGTACACAAGATCCACGTCGAACATCGTGTCGCCGAAGCGTTTCCGTTCCTCCCAGTCGGAGATAATGTAGGTCGCGGTCATGTATTTCTGCCAGTGCCGCCAGCGCTCGGCGTCCTTCTCTCCGAAGGCGTACACCTCCCACGGGTCAACGCGCCATGTGACGCGCCCGCTCTTTTCCACATCCCGGCACACCCGCCAGAGATAGAGCAGCAGCTTCCCCTCCTGTGCCTCTGCCGTCATTGGCCAGACGTAGCGTTCGAGATGCTGCGCGTTTGACACATGCTTTGCCTCTACTGCCTCGCCGCACATCGGGCAGGCGAGGCGGTCGCCGCTTGTGAGCGCATCCCCGCTCACCGGGTGGAGGAACCCGAACGGCGTGCTGTATCCCGCGCAGCCGTGGCTCCCGCCCGGCACATACGATAGCTTCACTGTCTCCCCGCACGCCGAGCACACGGCGTCCACGCATTTGTGCCGCATCCCCGTCAGCGGATCCGTCTGCCATCCGGTGCGGTAAATAAAATAGTCCTTCCATCGGAGGTCCTGCGCCTTTACCCAGTCCAGCAGCCCCTCCGGCGGCGTTTCCGAGAGCATCATAAAAACGCCCCCAGATCGATGATTTCAGGCTCCCTTGTGCAAAGGGAAGACTCTCCCCGGCGGGGAGAGATGTCGCCGCAGGCGACAGAGAGGGGGGCGGGGCTGTCAGCGGCCCCGCCGCTGACTGAGGGATTGTCGTTTCTCCCCAGCCCGTAAAACTCCCGCAGGATCCTCTCGGCTTCTACTGGTGTCACGCAGGCAAAGTTCCCGGTCTTATGCGCGTCCGCGTAGGCTTTGATCTTCTTCTCGGCCTGCTGAATGCTCATCTCCGGGATATCAAGATCCTTGTCCAGCAGCTCCGCGCTCTCCGGCTCACGCCGGGCCATGTCCTTGAGCTGCTCGCCCACCATCCACGCGGCGGTGCGTCCCTTCTCCTTTGCCTGCTGTTTCCCAATCTTTTCCACAGCCGACATACACATCCGTCCTTTCTCCGGCCTGCCATCTTCAGGCATGGGCGGCCATTCCCATACGACGGGCTCGCGCCCGTTTCGGCTAAAAGATGTGCCCCAGCACCGCGAGCAGCGCCGCCGCAGCAGCGCACGCCCCGCAAGCCCACATGACCCGCTCCTTCACGTCTGTCCTCTCAGCTCCTCCTTCATCTCCACGATCCGCTCTGCAAGCGTCACGCACTTCGTCTGTCCCGGACAAGCCGTAAACGGACACGCCCGGCAGAGCTCGTCCACCGCCCACACCCATAGGTCATGTTCCAGCCGGTTCATTTGCATCTTCGGTTCCACCGTCTTTCGATCTCCAGCCGCGCCTGCCGTTCCGGGTCCTTCATATGCGGCGGGAAGTAGTACATCGCGTGCATCTCCGCGCCGCAGTTCGTGCAGAGGGCCGTTGCCATGTAGCTTTCTCCTTCGTGCGATCCGGCCCCGGTGATTATGGTTTTCGCCTCTCCTCCGCAGAACGGGCAAGCCTTCATCCATGCCGCCCTCCTCTCTGGAGGATCGCCGCGTCCGGCAGCCGCATCCAGCGGCAGATGTCGGCGGCGAACGAGACGTACCCGTAAACCGCGAACAGCGCCTCGATGATCCCGAACCCGCGCCCATAGCGCCATACGAAATAGATCACCGCCGCCAACAGCGCCATCACCAGCGTCGTGATAAACATTGCCTTGCTCCTGCTCATTTCGTTTTCCTCTCTCTCTTTTTCTTCGGGCAGAAGTGGAATTTGTGCGCTGCCCCGCACATTTCGTCCTCTTCGCATTCGATCACCGGCAGCGGCGTGCCGGTATTGGTGTAGAGCGTCACCATGTCGTGGCTGCTCTCCGTCGCCCTGCGGAAGCGGTACGGCGTCAGCGACGCCTCCACGCACAGCAGCCCCCGCGGTCCCGGCACGAACATCACCGGCCGCCCGCAGTACTTGCACTTCGTCTCTCTCGGTATCATCAAATTTCTCCTTCCTTTTCTTGCCTCTCCCCCTGGGAGAGGTGGCAGCCGCAGGCTGACGGAGAGGGCCCTTCGTCCCGCTCCTTCCTGCACCACATCGGCGTCCTCACGCTGTCCGGATGCGGATTCCCGTCCCGCACGACGTGGAGCACCCGCCCGAACTTGTCGCCGTTCCCGGTGTACAGGCAGCGCACCGCCTGCTTCCCCTGCGGCCACTGGTCCATCGCAATGTGCGGACACCCCTTGCATGTCTTCATGGCGCTTTCCTCCGCGGCGGAGCATTCGGCGGCAGCTCCAGCTTCCTTCTTGCCTTGTATACCGACGGCCTCGACGCGCCGAGCTTCTCCGCGATCTGCGGATCGTTCAGCCCCTCGGCCCAGTATTTCTTCAGCAGCTCCGGATCAATGACATACCGGAACGCATTCGGGGCCAGCCCCGCCCGGTGCCGCCACCGCCGCACGGTGTCCGCATTGCAGCCGATCTCCCGCGCGATCGCCGTGTCCGGCTTGCCCTCTTCCCAGAGCGCCCGGAACTGGTCCCAGTCGTACTTCTTCCGGCCGGCGGGACTCATCGGGGCCTTCGGCGTCCTGTCCGGCGGTCTCTTTGCCGATACAACGATCGGCTGCACGCGCCGCTCGGTCTTCCCGGTCCGGAACAACCCGCATTTCCGCGTGATGTCCGCCTCGCCCTGGCTCGTCTTCGTCCGCCCTGTGATGAAAAAGTAGTTGCAGCTCCCGTGAGCCCCGCTCACGTCGCCGCTGTGATACCGGCACTGTGTCCGATAGCATATGTATTCGTCCTTCAAAACGGCAGCACCGCCCCTTCCTCCACGAGCTGAAAGGCGCTCTCGTTGTCCCAGCTGTCGTCCGGGTGCTCAATGCCCCAGATCTCCGCGTCGTCGAGATAGTTTTTCCCGAAGTGCGCGATGAACTCCTCGACGCTCCACTTCTGCTCGACCATCGCCTTGTGCTGACCGTAGCGGCGCAGTAGCTCCGCCGTCTCGCCGCTCCGGTGCGCGCTGTCCGCGTCGATCCGGTGGCACCACGGGCAGAGGTGGACCGTAAGGCCGTACTTCGTGGAAATAGGCCGCCGCGCCCCGCCGAAAATGTGGTGCTCTTCGAGCTGTTCATAATTCCCGCACAAAAAACATATGCCTCGCATTTTTCTTCGTCCTTTCAAAAATCTCTCGCCTCTCCCTCCGGGAGAGGTGGCAGCGGCTCCGCCGCTGACGGAGAGGGTAAGCCTCCCTTGTGCAAAGGGAGCTGTCAGCCGCAGGCTGACTGAGGGATTGTGCCTCCCTCCCCGAGGGAGGTGTCGCGGCGCTTGCGCCGTGACGGAAGGAGTCGTCCCCTATTTCGTCGATTCCAGAATCCTCGCCGCCAGATCGTCCACGCGCCACTTCTTCTTCGTGCCGCGCTGGAAGCACGGCAGCCCGTCCAGAAACTCCGCCACGATCCGCCGGTTCTCGATCCCGAGATACCGCCCGATCTGCGTCATGTCGGCGTATCGCGCGCCGTCCGTGCAGTGCTCCGTGAGATCCTCCTCGATCTTCTTCTGCTCTGCCGGAACACACAGCCGTACCTTCGGCATCAGCCTGCCTCCTTCTCGTCCTTTTTGGCGTTCTCGGTTGCCGCCGCGCCGAGCACGAACCCGGCGCACATGCTCTGCTGCATCGGCGGAAGGGTTTCCAGCTTCCGCACGGCGTCCTGGATCATGTCCTTAATCTTCTCGCTCATGTCCTCACCTCCTTACATGCACACCAGCAGCACCGCTGCTGCCGCCGCGGCCGCCGCCGCGATCGCCCAGATGAGAAGGACGATCTCCTTCTCCATCGCCGTCACGCGCTTTTCCAGCGCGTCCGCTCGCTTCTTCAGCTCCTCCACCTCCGGGTTCTGAACCGGCCACAGCGGGACCGTCATTCCCGTATTTTCCTCGCCCATAGTATTTCTCCTTTCCGCGCTCTGCGCTGTCTATTGCCTTTTCCCCGCCGTTTCTGGTATATTGGTCTTTGGCGGTGATAGATATATGAAAAAGCTTCTCTGCTTCTTCCTCGTGATCCTTGTTCTCATGTCCCCGGCATTGGCCGCGGACGGAGACACCATCGTTTACACCACGCGTACCGGCGAGTGCTACCATCGGTATTCCTGCTCGTCCCTCAGCAAGAGCTGCTACGAGACCACCCTCGCCGAAGCTGTCGCCGACGGCTACCGTCCCTGCGGCCGCTGCCACCCTCCGACGCTGGACGGCACGGCCCTTGAACGCGCCGTAGAGGAAAGAAAGTCTTCCGGCAATTCGTCGTACTCCGGCTACTCCTCGGGCAGCTCGTCGTATTCGTCCGGCTCTTCCTTCGGTGCCGAGTCAAGCCCGCTCCGCAAGGCTGGCATTATCGCCCTTTCGGGATTTGCTTTTTTGCCTCTCGCAGTCCCGGTGTTCGTCGGTATCGGCTGCGCTTTTGAGAAGTTATTCAAAAAGAAAAAGTAGCTGCTGCTCATCGCTTTGCTCTTTTCGGAGCGCTGATTCGTTCTTATGGTGCAATCATATGCTCTACTGGTGCATTTGTCAAGCCCATTTTGCTCTATTGGAACAATTTTTCTTGACTTTCTGTTCTAAGGCTGTTAAAGTGTCCTCGAAAGGAGGTGCTGCCTATGTCCGTTGGCAGTCGTATCAAAGAGCTACGCAATTCTCTTGACCTCACGCAGCAGAAATTTGCCGACCGTCTCGGCATCCAGCGCGGAATCATCGGAAAATATGAAGTCGATGTTTCCGCCCCGTCCGATGCGGTGATCTCGCTGATCTGCCGTGAGTTCCATGTGCGGGAAGCCTGGCTGCGCGATGGCACGGGCGAGATGTTCGAGCAGCTCGCGGAGGACGAAGATCGCGCCCGCTTCTTCGGGGAGTTGTCCAAAGAGAGTGCCTCGCCCGAGGTGCTCGCGTTCATCGACGCCCTGCGCAAGTCGTCCGACTCCACCATCCGCGCCGCGCTTGAATTCGTCTGCAATGTCTACGAGTCCTACAACGCCCTGCAAAAAGAAAAAGAGAACGGAGATTGACCTCCGTTCTCTTTTTCTGCTTTCTTGCCTCGCCCTCCGGGAGAGGTGGCAGCGGCCTCGCCGTTGACGGAGAGGGCCCCCGTCTCTGCTACATCATCCCCAGCACGAAGAAGTACACCCTCCGCAGCTGCCGTATGTTCATCCGGCGCAGCATCCGCACGATCTCCTCGATCTTCGTTTCTTCCATGTCTTCCTCCCTTGTGATTTTGTTGTATATTTGGTCATTCTCTTGTATATTCCGACAAACTTGTATATTTTCTGCGCCGCAGTGCGGGAAATGGTGCTATAGTGTTGGTGAACACCCGGGGTGGCCGTGCCACAGACCCTCCCCGGGCGTCTGCCGCAGGGCGTCCCGCTCGCCCTGCTGTGCCTGTATCGTAGCAGACCGGCGCAAATTCCGAAACCGAACGCTTTGTGGTCGAGCCGGAGTATAGCTTTTTACCCCCGAATATATCCCGGTTCACCCTGAAAATAACGAAAGGACGGAGAACATGAACGAAATGGACGCGCTGAAAAACCGCTGGAGAGAGGCCAAGGGCACGCGCACCTTCCCGGACATCGCCGAAGCCGCCGATCTGTCGCCGAGCACCGTGGAATATGCCTTTTCTTCAAAATCCACGAACCCCAGCTTTGATACGGTCGTGCGCATCTCCCGGGAGCTGCACGTCTCGCTCGACGAAACGTTCGGCATTCTCTCCCCGAGCGATCGCGCGGAGTCGGAGCTTGCCCGGCAGGACGCCGCGCACTGGAAGGCGCGGTACGAAGCGTCCATCCGGGACATCGAATATCTCCGCACGGTCATTCTGATGCTCGGCGCGTTCTTCCTCGTCCTGGTCGTCTGGTGCGTTACCATGGATCTTCGCTGTACGGAGGTCGGTTTCTTCCGCGGCGAGTGGAACTTTGCCGCAGTGTTCTCGATGGTCTGCGCCGCCGTCGCCTCGCTGATGGTCGTCCTCGTCATCGTCCGCGTCTGCCGCCGTCACCGCCAGCGCAAAGGAGAGAAAGAATGAAGTGCTGCAACTGCTCCCGCGAGATACCGGAAAACTCACTTTTCTGCAACTGGTGCGGAAAGAAGCAGCTCCGCGAGAAGGAAAAGAAGATAAAGATCCCCTCGCCCCGGCAGCTCCCCTCCGGCAGCTGGACGGTACAGCTCCGCAAAGAGGGCGTGAACGTCACCGAGCCCACAGAGGAAGCGTGCCGTACCAAGGCCCTCGCCATCCGCGCCGGGTTTCTGGAAGCGGAGAAGGCGCTCCCCCGGCTCACTCTCGGCATCCTTCTTGATAAGTATCTGGATGACCGCCCCATGCTTTCGCCGTCAACCAGACGAAGCTATCAATGCATCCGCAACAGCGCTTTCCCCGGCTGCATGGACAAGGATATCCGCGCTATAAACTGGCCGCGCGCCGTCGCGGCAGAGTCACAGCGCGTCGCAAAGAAAACCCTGAAGAACGAGCTCGGCTTTGTCGCTGCCGCATACAAGGAACAGAAGATACCGTTCGACCCTGTAGATCTCGGCGTCGTACCGAAAGCAGATACCCCGTGGCTGGACTATGCGCAGATCCTCACCTTCGTCGATGCGATCCGCGATACCTCCGTCGAGCTCCCCGCGCTTCTGGCGCTCCACTCGCTGCGGCGGTCAGAGATCTTCGCGCTCCGCCCGGAGGACATCGATCTCAAAGCCGAGACGATCTCCGTCTCCGGCGCGACGGTCTACACGTCCTCCGCCGAATGGATCCGGCGGGAAGAGAATAAGAGCGCCCGCTCGCAGCGTGTCGTCCCTATCGTTATTCCCCGGCTCCTGGAAATCCTGCAAGATCACGACGGTGATATATGCCCGCTTGGCGACGGCGTGCGTCGGCAGATCAACCGGATCTGTGCCGCAAACGGCCTTCCGGAAGTTGGTCTGCACGGTCTGCGCCGCAGCTTCGCGTCGCTCGCCTATCATCTTGGGTGGTCAGAAGAAGAGACCATGCGGCACGGCGGCTGGAGCGACTGGAAAACCGTCCACGATTTTTATCTCCGGCTCTCGGAAAAGGATCTTTCTAAGGCCGCGAAGAAGATGCGGCGCTTCTATTCCGTTAGTAAATCCGTTAGTAAAAAAGGGTCAAAAAACGCCTAAAAACGCACACCGGCCACACCACCCAGCGCAGAACAATAGTACCAGAAAACACCGAAAACCCCTTGAAACTACTCATTTTTTGAGCATTTCAAGGGGTTTTCCCATGGAGCGGATAATGGGAATCGAACCCATCAGTTACCGCGTAAAAATATTGAAATTACAATCATTTCTTGGATTTGTTAGTAAAATCATCAGTAAAACAGTTCCATTATAAGCGGCCCTGTTTTTTATTTCCCGTCATAGAGACCGAGCATCACGCGGATCTTCGCGTCCCGCTCCATGATCTTGTCATGCTCATATTCCCAGATGGCGCGCATGCTCTCCGGCGGCTCCTTGGCGTAGTCCCGGATGAGCCGGACGGCCTGTGCGTGGAACATCTCGCAGTGCTCCAGCTCCTGCCGCGCGATCCGCGAGTACACGTCGCCGAGCTCTTTGTCTTCGTCTTTGTTGCGGAGGGCGTGCTTCGCGTAGTGCTCGGCCGCGTCCAGCTCGCAGTGCATATCCTTCACAAGACACTTGATCTTCTGCATCTCAGATTTCTCCTTTCAGATATCGGTAAAGCTTCTCGAAATCGCCCCGGTCAAACCGGAAGTCCCCGATGATCGGGAACGAGATCGTCACCGGCTCGTTGATGTACGGGCTCACCGCCGAGAAAAGCGCGTCCACATCGACGCCCTCCTCGGACACTGCGCCGGTCATCGCAACGAGTGGCTTGTCCTTTGCCGCCTGCAGCACACCCGCGGCGTTCTTCGTGGCCAGCGCCGCATATCCGCCGAGCAGGATCTTTTTCCCGCCGGTCATGTGCGGCAGCATCTCCGCATCGACAAAGCGCGCGAGGCGCGTCTGCAATTCCATATATGTAACCATGTTGGATCCTCCTCATAAAATCAGGCAGGGGAGGGAATATCACCTCCCCCGCCCGGCGTGGGTCAGGTGGTCGTGGTGGTCGTCGCGGGGGTAACGGTCACGTTGCCCCAGCCCGGACAGACGGAGCTGTTCGGCACGACCATCTTGGTCAGACTCTGGAGCTGCGCGACCTGCGCCTGGATGCAGCCGACGGCAGCGGTGTTCGTGCCGTTGTAGACGGCCTGCTGGAGATTCAGAGCAGCCTGCTCTTCCTTGTTTGCGCGCACCTGATCGGCAAGACCGAGGATGCGGCTTTCAAGCTTCGCGTAGGCGTCCGAGATCTTGCGGTTCGTCTCGTCCTGGCCTCTCCAATAGGCGATCTCCATGTCCTTCTGCGCGATGGTCTGGTTCTGATCCAGTTCATAGCGGGAGACATAGGAGTCGTCGCCGCTGTTCTTCGCGGCCATGCCGGCAGCGAGACCGGCAACAGCCGGAGCCACCATGCCGTTACCGCCGATGCCTCCGAAGAGATTGCCGAGACCGCCGTTGAGCAGTCCGAGAGCCGTGCCTGCGATGCCGAGGCCGAGACCGGCCCCGCCCGTAGCTTTGGATGCGTATTCCATGATGATTCCTCCTTAAAATTTTTCCACCGTAGCGCTCCGGTGTCTGAAGAAATCATCCCATAAAAAGAGAGAGTCGCCCTGCCGGGAAGCTCCCTCTTTTGCTACGGGAAATTGTCGCTAAACTCTCGCCATTTTGGCCTTGATGCGCCGGATCTTCCGGTTCACCGCCGATTCGGACAGGCTCAACGCCATGCACACCTCGACGATGCTTTTGTCCGATACCCGGAGATCAAAAACCTTTCGCTCTGTTTCTGTGAAATTACATTCCTGCCGGAAGTATTCCGCCTCCGGCCGTGTGAGATCGCTTAACTGCATAGCCGCTCCTTTCATTTGGAGCGCCTCGCGGTGGCACACGCTGCAAGCGTCACAAGGCGCGTGTTCTGCGCTTTGTCCGGCTCCCCTTTCGGGGAGCCTTTTTCTTACTTCGTGCTCGGCAGCTTCCCGTACTTCAGGAAGTAGTCCAGCGGGCTCCCGCCCTTGATGGTGACGGTCCGGTTGCCGACCTTGATCGCGGTGTCAACGGCCTTCTTTGCGCTCTTGCGGATGTTCGCCGCGCTCGTTGTTTCTTTCGCAGTCCCGCTCGCCTTCGGGGTAAAGTCCGCGATCACGTTCGACTTCGACGTGCCGCCGGACCGTCCCGTGCCGCCGGACTTCGCGGAAGACGCCGTTCCGGACTTCGGGATGATGATCTCCGACGCTTTCGGCGCGGGTGCTTTGAGCGTCTGCTTTTTCCCGCTTCCACCGCCGCGGCCGGATTTGCCCGATCCGCCGTTCCACGGCTGGCTCTTCAGGCTCTTCTCCGTGTATCCCGCGGCGAGATACAGCGCGTCCTTCTGCTCTGGCGGAATGTTGAGGCTGTTGATGTACTCCACGACCTGCGCCTTCTTCGACCCGGAGATGCTTTTGCCGTTCTCATCCTTCTCGGCGTGCATATCCTTCGTTGTAAAGTAATAGTCGTAGTAGGTGTCATAGCTCACGCCCTGATCGTTCGCCGCGCTCGCCTTGGCGTAGACGTCCCCGTTATAGGTCATGAGCGCATACTCCGCGCCGAACACTTCGCGGTTGATCTCCCTGTAGACGATGGCGTCCATGCGGCTCTCCGCCTGATCCTCGGATATACCATTCTCACGAGCAAACTCTGCGATGGCCGCGTCGTTGTCGGTTGCGAGCTCCGGATGCACCTTGAGATATTCGTTCACTTTCTCGTGATACGTTTCGGCGTTGGAGATGATGTCCTTCTGCCGCTCAATGAGCTGCGTCTTCAGCGCGCGGACAAGCCGGTTCTTTTCGGCCTTGGTCAGGTTCTCGTCGTTCTGGATCGTGCGGATCTGCTGGTAGTAGTCGTTCACCTCGTCTCCGGCGTGGGAGACGTATTTCCGCGCGATTCCCGCCCCTACGTCGCCGTCGTTCGCGTCGTACTTGAGATCGTCCAGAAGGTCGTAGTACTCGCCGGTGGTCTTGTTCGTGCTCGTGCTGTCGAGCACGAACGACTGTTTGAGCGGCGCAAGCGCTGGGGAACTCGCCGTCGCGGACGGGGTGAGCCACGGCAGAAGGAGATCCCCGATCACGCCGGAGTACTGGTCGAGAAGGTAGTTGATCTTCTTCGGCGACAGGTTGAAGGTTTTTCCGATCAGCTTGGAGAGCTCGTCCGTTTTCTCGTCGTACCGTTCGCCCGGCCGGTAGTTCTGCAGTCTCTGACTTTCGATGTTTCCGCCGTACCACGTCGTGCCGGGGTTGTCGGGATTGAAGAGCTTTGTCTGTGTCCATGCCGTCGCGATGTTCTGGTTGAAAATGTCCGTCGGTGCGACGTTGCTCTTCACGACCTCGATCACGTCGGAGAACCTCGGGTTGTTCCCCTTCGCCTTTTCCTGTGCGTACGTCGCTCCGGCGGAGAACACCGCCAGCGCGCGGCCTCTCGGAATTTTCAGCCAGTAGCCGTCGCCGAGCTTGAACAGGTAGTAGTTCGATTTCGTCTGGTCCGGGATGTCGTCCCATTCGTCATCGTCGCGGTACAGCAGTCCGTTGAGCAGCTCCGGCAGAATGCCGAGGGCTGCGGCCTTGATCGCGAGCGACGCCCACGCTTTGAAGCCCTTCCGATCCGTGATGTTTCGGACGAACTTGTCCGCGCCCTGAACGGACGGGTTGAGAAACGGCACGAGGTACTTGTTCAGCACCTTCGTCACCGTGCCGCCGCGGGCAAAGTTTGTGGTGATATCCGCAGCGCCGAGCATCGCCTCCATGAGATCGCTCTGTGTGAACTCGCCGGTCTTTACGCCGTTTACGGTCTTGCTTCCTCCCTTGTTTGCAAGAATAGTCATGAACTCCGCAAGCCTCGGGGCCGCCTCGATTGCCTGCCCCAGCGATTCATACTTCGCCACGAGCTTTCCGGCGGCGTTCTTCGGTTCCTTCACCATACCGGTCGTGTAGTCCAGCACGGAGGCGTAGGAGCCGCCGAGCGCCTTGTACTGCTGCCATATCTCGCCGTTCGTCACGATCTGCTTCCGCGCCGACTGGAACATCTTTGCCCATGTCGCCGAATCCGTGGAGTAGAAGGCCGCGTCCTGCGCATCTCGTACAAGGTTGCGCACCATGAAGATCGGGTTATATCCCGTACACAGCGCCTTGAACAGGTCGTTTCCTTTCTTCAAAGCCTTTGCAACGTCGGAGTTGGAGTATTTATCCGGCTGAAAAGCGTTCAGCGCCTGCGTCAGCCCCTCGTCCATCGTGATGTCGTACTGTGTACCGTTCTCGAATACTGTGAATGTGTTCTCAAATACAGGGCGATACAGCTCATCACCGTCTACCGCAGCCTCTGTCGGCGTATGTTCGCTTTCCTGCACATTCCAGATATACTTTCCAACAGCCTTTCGGTCACTGTCGTACTCATGCAGCAGTGTTGTGCCGAACTGGTTGAGACCGGCGTTCCGCATCGTGGATACCGTCTTTCTGGAAAGTGCTGTGTGCAGCGGCAGGAGCACGCCGTCGCTGCCTACGGCTCTTCCTACGGCGTCCGATACGACGATACCGCCGTTTCTCCGCGCTTTTCGTGCGTTCTTTCCATTCGTTCCCTCAATGCGTATCGTTGGTATATAGTGCGGATACCGTTTTTTCAGCGTGTCGGCATACTTCTGCGTAATAAGTCCCGCCTGCACACGATACCGGATGAGATCGTCCGAGTACTTGTATACCTCCTGCGCCCACTCACGGAACTCCGGGTTCTCCGACTCAAGAATCATTGCCGCCGTGCTGGAATCGTCCGCCGTCACGTCATACCCGAACACCGGCTTGAGCCCCTGCTTTTTCACGATTGCACGCTGTTTTTCCAATTCGAGCGCATAGGCCGCGCCTTCCGCTACGGATGTAAGGCTCGGCGTTTTCCCCTCATGTGCTGCAATGAAAATTTCGTGCGCTGTTTCCCGCAGGATTGGTGTGTCCTCATTCTCCGCGATCCGGCGCAGCTCGTCTCTCGAAAGCTCTCGGAGTTGCGGATACTGATCCTTTACCCAGCGGAGATTTTCTGTGATTCGGTTCAGCTCTTCGCGGTTATCGTACTTCATGCGGTCTACGTTGTGCATATGCAGGAGATAGAGCTGAAAGTCGCGGTACTTCGTCTCGTTCTTTCGCATCGGCGCGAGCGTGTCTGCAAGACTGGCTCCGATCTTGCGGCCGTCAATGTTTGTACGCGCTCCGCCTTTCGCGATCCAGTTTCCCGCCCTCTGAGAATAAGCTCCGGCGTTAAAGTAGTACCCTTCAAGACTCTTGCTCTTTGTGGCCTTGGCGATCCGGCGCACGGTGTCCCCGGCGTTCACGAACATTCGCATAGCCCCGCTCGTGATCTTCTCGATTTCCTCGCGTAAATTACGTTCGGCTTTTTCAACTTCGGTCATGACTTTATTCGTCGTTGCTTCGTTCTCGGTGACGTCCTTCAGTTTCTGTTCCCGCTCGGCAGTTTTGGCCTCCTCCTCGGTCTGCGCCGCTTCCGCTGTCTCGGGCTCCTCTTCGCCGAACAGCTCGGCGATCCGCGCATCCTCCTCCGCGGCGCGCTCGGCCTCATACTGCTTTGCGCGCTGGTTGTTCTCCTCGGAAAGGTTCTTGTTGGCCTGAATGTCCACAAACTCCGCGGCTTCCCGCGCTGCGATCTCCTTTAGAGGGTTGGTTTCCTTGTAGATCTGATGCCCGTCATGCATGACCGTCGCGGTATAATATACGCCGCCCGGGCTTGGTTCCAGCCGGATTTTGAACTTCGATGCTCTTGGAGTTCCCTTGAGGAAGCCCGTCATCTGCACCTCCACGTCGGACCGTCCCTTGCTCATCAGCTCCTGATAGACCGCGCCCGCTCCCTTGCTCGGAACGAAAGGCTGCCCTTCGCCAAGATTCCGCCGCGCGCGGAGCCGTTCCGTCTCTCTGCGGTCCTGTTCTGCCAGCGCCTGCAGCCGCTCCCGCCGCTGTTCAGCCTCGGACTTCGTTTCCGTTTCGCTCTTGGAGCCCTGCTTTGTCTGCTCACGCAGCGTCAGATGATTGTCCTCGGCAAACTCCCGCAGAATCACCTCCGTCTGGTCGCGGAGCGCTCCGACCATCCGGTCGTACGCCTCCTGCTGATCCCGTCCCGCTCCTTCCAGTCGGGCCTCGTCCCACAGACGGTCGGCAAGCGTCTGCTTCTCGCTCACGCCCTGCGCCGCACGGTCCACGATGTTCCGCAGCATATCCGATGCGGAAATATCCGTCGGGAAAAGCTCCTCGCCGTATTTCTCGGCAAGCTCCATGTTCCGCACGTCCGCCGCCGTGTCGTTCGGGTTCTTGGAAAGCGTGATGCCGGCTTCGCGCGCCTGCTCTCGCAGCGTCCGGGCCTCGTCTTTTCGGAAGTCCCGCCACGTCTGTTCGGAGACATAGAGCTTCGTGCCGCGCAGATCGCTCCGGATCTCCTCATGGGTCTCGTCGATCCACGGGCTGTTCTCGGAGTTGGATACGACGCTTCCGGCCTGCAGCATTTCGTCCACGATCGTGTCCAGCGCGTCCTCGCGGATCTCGCCCTGCGCCATCATCTCGCCGATGTTTCGGTTGAGCATTTGCTCCACGTCGGCGCGGTTTGCCGTGTCCGTGAAGAACAGCCGCATGATATCGCGCTTGGTGTTTCCTACGGTGCGGCGCTTTCGCTTCCCGTCGCCCAGCTCCGCGAGCCGTCTCTCCGCCGCCTGTATCCACTTCATTTCAGCGATATACGGGTAGTTCGGATCGTTTCGCCGCGTTGCGTTCTGGTACTCTTGCATCCGCCGCTCATACTCGCGCTGTAGCTCCGTTGCCGTGCGGTTGTTGATTCCGGAAAGATCCACGTTCGTTCCCGTTTCGCTTCGGCGCGTCTCGGAAGTTCGGCTTTCGTTATTGGAAGTCCGGCTTTCGTTATTGGAAACCTGTCGTGCCGCTTCGCGCTGTTCTTCCCGGACGCTCTGTGCTGCGGTGTTCTCTTCCGCTCGTGCCGGGATGCTCTGCGGCGCGGTGCTTTCCTCCGCCGTGTTCGTCTGGCTTGTCCGCCCCGCGGCGCGGTCGGCGTCGATCTGCTCAAACTTCCATGAGATAGCGTCCCGCATTTCCAGATTGCTCGCGCCGGATAGCATATACTCCTGCCGGATCTGCGCCGCGGCTGCTGCCTTCTCGGAGTCGGACCGTATCACCTTGTCGATCTGCTTGTTCGTCAGCGTGACCTTCGCCTCTTCGTGCGAATTCTGCGGGCGCGTCCGCTGGTCGGTCTCCTCGGCCGCGGTGCGCGCCGCGTCGATCTGCTCGAATCTCTGAGAGATCGCCTTGCGCGCCTCCTTATCGGCATCCGGGCCGTATTCTTCGCGGATATCGTCCGCGGCCCACGCCTTCTCCGGGTCGTACCGCGTCTGCTCTTCGATCTGCTCGTTCGTAAGTGTACGGTTCCGGAAAAGTCCCAAACTCGCCCGGCCGGAAGATTTTTCTTGACTATTTCCCTCCGTCTGGCGTATAGTAGCCATAGAGAGGTTTCCGAATGTGGAAGAGGATCGGGCCAAAGGGGCTGCGTACTTCCGCGTATAGTCGGGAGCCTCTTTGATATTTGTGATATCATAGAACACTCTTCCGTTTTCGGAGTTCGCGATATTTATCAGTCCCTCAAACACCTTGCCGTCAACAATGAAAACCGTTTTGTAGTAGTCGAACCCGAGCGTCGCCTCGGTGTGGTTCTTCTTGTCTGCCGCCCAGTGGTCGTATGTGCTGTTTTCCAGCAGATTATGAAGCTCGGCAGAGGCGCGCATCTTCGCGTTGTACTCTTTCGAGTTCGTCGGAAGCGTATTTGATGGATAACCGTACTCCCCACCGGACGCCTTTGTGATTCTCGCAAGATCGTTTTCCCCCAGCGGAAGCGTCTTTCCGGCGTATTCACTCATAATGAGCTTCTTTGCAATATTGGCATACGCGCTCTTCGGTGCACCGTCAAACAAAGCCTTCGCCGTTTTAATGACCGTTACCGGGTTCCCGTCCGCGTCTACATCTACATAGGCCGACACGTCGCTTCCATCCGCAAATACGGTATCCGCGTCGCCCAGATCGGGCGGCGTATTTTTTCGCTCTTCGGTGGTCATCCGGCGGCGGGAAGTGGTGTCTCTCGCTTCGATCTCCCCGGCGGTATTCCGGTAGAACTCGTTCACGGCCTCGCCCGCGTCGCCGAGGATGCGGTCGTACCGGTTCAGCTTTCCGAACCACTCTTTGCCGTAGAGCTGCTTGTACAGCTCGTCCGAGCGCTTCTCCAGTGCATCCATGCGGCTTTCATCGTAAAGCATGGAGCCGTCGAACATTGCCCCCATTTCACGCTCGCTGCTGCGGTACTCATCGTACAGCGCCCGCTCCTCGGTGTTCAGCCCGTTGAGAAGCCTCGCGCGGTTGTCGCGGTACTTTTCCGCCGCTTTGTCGTAGTTCTCTCCGCGGTTCCAGTAGCCGGGGTTCGTCCCGCCCGCGAAGCCCTCCGTCGCCTGTACCCGGTGCTGCACCTCGTGCATGAGCGCGGCGAGTGCCTCATTCGCGTCGTATTTGAGCTTCGTGTCGAGCGTGATCGTGTTCGTCTCGCGGTTGTAGCTGCCCGCCGTCCCGCTCGGCATATCGGCAAATTTCACCTTGGTTTCCGCGATCTCGGGGTACGCCTCAAAAAGGGCGTTGTGCTGCAGGATGTCCCGCAGCGTCGCGTTCCCCTCGTCGATGCGGCGCGCCAGCTCTTTTTTCGTGCTGCCGTTCTTTTTGTCCAGTCCCAGCAGCTCTGCGTGCTCCGCCTCGGTGAGCTCTCCTGTGAGCATCCGGTTCATCAGCTGTGTATAGCGTGCGTAGTCCGCATTGTCGGCGCTGTACTGTGCCTCGCCGGTCCGGCTGAATGCCGCGCCGGAATCGTCGATCTCAAACCGCCACTGGCCGTCCATGCCGCGATACCAGCCCGTTTCCTGCCGGATGGTCTCGTCGTCCGTCCCGCTCCGCTCCAGCGTTTCCGCGCGGCTCAGCGCGGCGCTGTCGGCGGTTCTGGCGTTGATACCCGCCGCCGTAGCTCGGCCCGGAGGTCCCGTTCTCTGCTGCTGCGCCTCTGCCCTCTGGGCGGGGGCGTTTCTTTCTGTCTCGGCGCGTACGGCCTCCTGTACCGGCGCGTCGCCGGAGAACCAGTTCAGCCCCGCGTAAGCATCCGCCGCGATCTCCTCGGTGAGCATCCGCTCGATCTCGGCCACGCTCATGTGCTCAAAGTCGTAGATGCTCGCGTAGGCGTCGCGGTAGCTCTCGTACATCGCGTCGTACTCCTCGGCGGTCATGCTCTCGCGGATCACCTCGTCCGACGCCTGCAAAACCTCCTCGGAGATGTAGTTGTGGAACAGCTCGTGCCGCACCAGCGCCTCCGGGCTGATGGCGTTGCCGCGGCTGTCCACGGCGTCCACGCGGAAGAACACCTTCCCGCTCTCGGTATAGGCGTTCGCGTAGCCGTTGTTCACCTGAATGGCTCCGCGTACCGCGACCGGCTCGATGTTGTTCGCCGTGAGAAGGTTGTACGCTCTCGCGGCGTCCCCGCCGAGCTTCTGCGCGTCCACGACGGTCACGGCCTCCGTGCCGCCGTTCCGGATGCCGAGCTGCGCCGGGGTTACTTGCCGTAGATCCGCCTGCGTGTCCGCTCCCACGCTTCCCGAAACTTCCGCTCGGCCTCCGGCGAGAGCCTGCGTTCCTGTTTCTGCGGCAGCTTGTCCGACGGCACGGATATCAAAAGCCCCGTCTTCTCGTCCCTGATAAGTGCTCTGTCCATTTCCAAATTCTCCTTCCATATTTCGGCTCCCTTGTGCAAAGGGAGCTGTCGGCGATGCCGACTGAGGGATTGTAACCTCGTTCTGCGCTCTCTGCGCGCTCACAGGCGCGTTTTCCGCTCCGGCAGTATAAACATCCGTCTGCTCGCCGGAATCGTTTCCTGCCTTCATCTTCTGCGTGAGATACTCCGCCGCGCGCTTCATGTCCTCCGCCGTTCCGATCTTCTGCCGGAGGTCTTCGGCGTTCTCCGCGTCGGTCAGCTCGGCCAGTGCGTATATAACGCCGGGGTCTTCCGTCTGCGCGTCCTGCATCATCTGCACAACGTTCTGCGGCGTGGTGTCCAGCCGCTCGGCTACCTGATTGATGTTCGAGCGGTTCGTTCCGTACTGTACGCCGCTCGATCCGAACGTAGCCAGCGCGCCGCCGAGGAACGAAAGCCCCTCCTGCCCGAGAATGGCAAGCACGGTCGCGAGCTCTGCGTGCTTTTTCTGCCACTCCGTGCCGCTGGTCCGGTAGTACTCGAGCATCTTCGGGATCCCGCTCTCTTCCGTGCCGAACGCCGCATCGATCGCAAGGTTGACAACGCCGTTCGCCGCGTCTGACATGACCTCTTCCATGCCCTCGGGGATCATCGTGAGCGCCATGCTCGTCACAAAGCTCAGCGGGTTCGCTTTGATCTTCCGGATGACCCATTCGCCGCCGACCGCTTCCGAGGCGTATTCGATCGCGCCGCGCGTCAGACCGAGCGCCAGCGCCCCGGCGTTGGAGTATCCCTTCTCCTTGCTCTCGGCAATGGACAGGGAAGCCACCTCCGAGCTCATAAGCACCGAGCCGAGAATGTTCGTCGCCTTCATCAGCGTGTCGCCGGTGAGCCCCACCGCCGTGCCGAAGCCTTTTGCGACAAGCGAGTTCATCGCGCTGTCCGCGGCGCTCATCGCGGTATTGTAAACAAAGCTCCCGACCTTGCCGCCAAGCCCCGGATTCGTTTCCTCGATGTGCTGTGAGGTGTCGGAGCGGAGATCCTGCGTGATGTTGCTCGCCTGCCGCCATTTGGAATAGGGATTGATCTCCTGCCCCTTCGCCATGCGTACCGCATCGTCTGCCATGGCGATCATGCTCGTGATCGTCCGGGTAGGCTGCGCCGCAACGGTCATCGCGCTTGCCAGCGTCCGCGTCGCCGCGTTCTTCCCGAGCGCCTCCGTCGTAGCGCGGTTCGTGCCGGTGTACCACTGCTTGTCCAGCTCCGGTTCGAGATCGCTCAAAAAGGCGTTCGCCGCCTTCTTTCCCTGCGTAGCGTAGAGGTAGTTGTATACGCCGATCTCATCGTCCGTCATGAAGGCGTATTTGGCGTAGTCCTGCCCGCGCCCCTGCGCCTGCTGCACATCGGACTGGGCGCGGAAGTTCCCGATGTTGTTGATGTAATCGTATCGGGCGTCGCCGAAGATCGTCCGCTTGCTCTCGCCGCTCTTGGAAAGCTCGGCAAAGTCGCTTGCCTGAAGAATGTTTCCGTATTTCCCGGAGCCCACCGCGCTCGCCCGGTCGTCCGCCTTACCGTACACGCTGTCGAAAATAGCGCTCGTACCCTTCGCCGCGTTTCCGCCCTGCATCCGCGCCGCCGCGTCGGCGTATGGCGTCTGCAAGGCAGTGCCGGTTTTCCCGGTCGTTTTCTGCACCTCGTTCATTAGCTCGGCAAATCTGCTGGACGGTTTGGCAACCGCCGCGGCATATAGATTCTGCTGAGTGCCCGAAGAGACAGCCGGCTTGCCGGCTGTCTCCAGTCTTTTTGATAGTTCCGAGATCTTCATTTCAGTCTCTGATTCCTCCATTGGGCAAAGCCCTCGTCCGAAGGTTTCTTACCGAACGACTTCATGGCCTCCAGATAGTCCGCGTAGTGGATCGCGTCAATGAACTCTTCTTTTGTGATGAGTCCGTCCCTGTAATCATCGGCCAGAACATCCCACGTTTCGTTGCGGCTCATACCGGAGTCGATGCTGTCATAGACCGTCTGATTCAGCGTGCCGGTCTGTCCGCCGCCGACGGAGAATTGATTTCTTCGCCCCGGTCCCGTGATGTACCCGACCGATTGCGCCAGCTCCGGATCGTTCTTCATCCACGCCGCCTGCACACGGTCGGCTCGATTCTGCGGATTCCCGATATCAAGATAGCCGCTGTAGTCGCCGCTCTGCGCTACGGCGTCGGCATACGGAGTCTGCTGCACGCCTTGGCTATCCAGTTCCTTCATTGCCTCCATGCGCTGTTTGAGCCTGCTGCTGCGGCTGTTTACTGCATCCGCATATGGCGTTTCCTTTCCTGTGGTCCTTTGCGCTGCCTTCATCAGCTCTTCATATTTTGTGCTTGCCATGACGTTCTCCTTGTAAGTTAATGCAGATTTCGGATTATCTCGTTGTATTCAGTGAGCGAAATCTCCTTGTTTGCGTAGGCTCGTCTTGCCTCGCGCTGGATTTCCCCGCGCGTCATGTTGCCATTGAATCGAGTCTCGCCGTGGTCATTCACCGTGAACTGCTGCCCGTCGGCAGAGATCGTTTTGTCGCCCTGCGTTAAGTCCGAACCGCTGGATGTGCTGTTGTTGTAGTATCCGGAATACGACGGCGTCGTGACATACCCCAGCGTCCGCGCAAGCTCCGGGTTCGCCGCGATCCACGCCTTCTGCATCTGGTCGATCTCTCCTTGCGTGTAGCCGAGCCCGAGATAGCCGGAGAAGTCGCCGTACTGCGCCATGTTCTGCGCCTTCTGCGCGGCGTCCTGCTGCTGCTGAAGAAGCAGATTCATCATGTTTGCATAGAGATTCTGCTGCGCCTGCGCATTCGCCTGGTCTCTCGCGGCGTTCGCCTGATATTCGGCGTCCGCGCCCTGTGCCCGGAGATCGGCGATGGCGGCGATGCGTGCGGCCTCGTTCTCGTTCAGCCGCTCGCCGTAGGCCGTGTCCAGTCCCAGCCGGGCGGACTCGCTCATGCCGCCGCTGTAGCCTCTCGCTGCCATCTCCTGCGGCAGCACGCGCAGGGACTCCATGTAGTCGCGGTAGAGCTGCTTGTTGATGTTGCCGTACTGCGAGCCGAGCTCGCCGATGCCCTGCTCCACCTGCGCGTTCGAGCGGTCCGCGGCGGCCTTGGCGGCGTCGTTGTTGGCCTTCACCGCGTCTTCGTACATCTTCTGGTACTGATCCTTCATCTCGTCCAGATACGTCCGCGGTGTCTCCGTTGCTGCCTCTTCCGTCGTTCCGCCCGTCGTGCCCTTCTGTGCGTTGCCGTCGCCGTCGATGTACGTCACCGTGTCCCCGCCGGACTGCTGTGTGTTGTCACCCGGCGTGGTCGGCTGCATGCCGGTCTGGTCGTACAGCAGATTCGGCCTCTGGTACTTTGGGGCCGTGCTCGGGTTCGGCGTATACGTCCCCTTGTTGGCGTTGGCTGCCACATCGTTCGCGAGCAGCTCGTCCCCGGTCGCGGGCTGCTTGTTGGCCTGCTTATTCACCCAGTCCCAAAACTTAGCCATCCTTTTTCTTTCCTCCCTGATAACGAACGCACTTCGGGTTGCGGCACTCCCATTCCGCCGCGTTCTTTTTTGTCATTTCAATGCCGCATTTCGGACACTTCATGTCGTCGGCGCACCTCCCAGCAGCGGCAGCGTCTGCGCCCCCGGCACGGCCCCGCCGGAAGCCGCCTCGCCGAGCGCTCCCGCTCCGCCGCCTCCGGCTGCGGTTGCCATAGCCGGTACGGCAAACTTCTGCTGCCATTCGTTGATGATCTCCTGCTTGCCCGGCAGATCGATAAGCTCAAGCTCCGCGGCAAACAGCTTCCAGTTCTCCGCCGTGATCTGGCTCTGTGTGAGCGTCTGCAGCGCCTGCAATGTCTGTGCCTTGCCGTGCGCGATGCTGTCGCCCGCCGTGATCGTCACGTCCACGCGCGGGAAGTACTGCCATTCCTCGCGCACAACGTTTCCGGCCCCGTCCAGCACCCGCGGCATGACCGCCGTGAAGCTGTCGGCGTTGAACGGCATTGCCTGCGGCGCGCGGTCCTTCATCTCGTCCGCGCCGATGAACAGCATCCGGTCGTCGTCGAAGAACTCGAGCGTCAGCCAGTCGAGCAGCTCGTACAGCCGCTCGAATCCTGCGTCGCGGTCCGCGCCCTTGATGTCGGACTGGCTCTGCGCGTCCTGCCGCATCATCGCAAGGCCCGTCGCCGTCGTGACCTTGCTCGTCTCCTTGCCCTGATTGGTGTCGTAGTTTCGGCTGGCGCGTTCGATCTGGCTCTTGAAGAACTCCACGCCCATCGCGCCGTTTGCTATGCTCTGCAGCCCGCCGAGCCGCTGCACGCCGCCCATGCGGTTCTGCTTGAGATGGATCACCGCGCCCGGCTCATTGGTGAACTCCTCGCCGTCGGCAAGCGCGCTGTCCTCTACGAGAATGATGTCGTTCGCAAGGAACGTGTCGTTTAGAATATTCATCGCGAGCTTCCGGTCGGCAGCGTCCACAAGATCAAGGATCGGCGTGAGCTCGCTCTTGTTCCAGAACCGGTTCTCGTCCTGAATGCGCCAGTAATGCACGAAGGGGAAGAGTTGGTTCTGCTTGCACGTCCTCTTCCAGTAGTTCGGGATGTACCGCAGCTCATGCCCTCCCGCGAGGATCGAGCACGCCACCGCTCCGGCGGGCACGGTCTCGCCGTCCTCCTTCGTGTCGCACGGCTGCCGGAACCAGTGCTCGAGCACCTGCACCGTGTCGTCCAGATCGTTGATGGCCGTCGTGAGATCGAATACGCCGGTGCGGGAAACGTAATCCTCCGTGAGAATGTCGTCCGCCGTCAGCCCCAGCTCCTCCAGCTCACGGCGGAACACCTGGCAGAACTTCACCTTGTGCATCGTGTACACATAGTCCACATACTGCCCGTCCTGCAAACCGCCGTCGCGGATGGCGGGATCGGGGAAGATGGCCTCCGTCGGGATGTCCCGGATGCGGATGTCGCCCTCGTTCACGCCGCAGCGCATATCGCGGTCCCAGTACGCCTTCCAGAACGCATCGCCGAGTTTGAGAAGCCGCCGCTCGTTGCGCGTGTTCATGTCGGAGAGCCGGTTGTTCTCGATGATGTACCGCACGGCAAACTCGCGCTGCTTCGCCTTCTGGCTGTCGAGATCGTCGTCTCTTCCCCGGAACTCCGGCTCCGGCACGTTCGGGTTGATCTGCGTCTCCACAAGGATGTACGGATCCGGCATGTTCGCCGGGATCCACGGCACATCGTTCGCGCGGCAGTACTCGACCATCTCCTTCGTTGCGTCGTGGATGCCGTTGTAGTAGTCGTTGCATCGCTCCCACTCGATCTCCACGGCGGTGCGGGCATTCTTCGCCCGGCGGAACAGTGCGTCCGCCGTCTCCTCGCGCATCTCGCGCGTGGAGTAATCGTACCCGACGATCACCCGCTCATTGCTCTGTTTCTTCTTTCGCATGTTATACCCCCAAGATACGGTTCACTTCGCTCTGCACGGCTTCCACAAACCATGCAGCGAGAGCGTCTTTTCGAGCCTGTCCGTTTCCCCATTTCCCATTGATGACCTGAGTTGCAATCTGCGTGATGAACGGATCAACCGTAGCTTCTTCGGTGGCCTTTTCCGGTTTGGGCTCGGGCGTCGGCTCAGGCGTCGGTTCAGGCTGCGGCTCCGTGTTGTCGGCCTTACTGGCGTAATCCGGGCAGCCGTAGCCGCGGATGTACCGGGCGTTCACGGCAAGTGTGCGCGTCTTGACGGCATTGTCGCAGTTTCCTTCGACGATGGTCATGGTCTGCCCATCACAGGCAGTGACGATGCCGACGTGGTCGGGCTGGCCGACGTTGTCTCCGACGCCCGAATCCTGCCAGTCGTAGAAGATCACGTCCCCAATGGACGGGACGTAGCTGTCATCCTCCACCCAGCGGCCAAGGTTTTGGTACAGCCGCACCATGCTCGGGCAGCCGCACTCTGTCGGCATAACGTCGCGCATCTCACACTGAAGTGATACAGCGCTGACGAATGCCGCGCACCACGGCCATGTGGAAATCATCCGTGTGCCGCGGGGAAGCGGGCTTTGCGAATTGTAAATGTCCAGTATCTCCTGATGCTTTGCGCTATACTCGCGCGTCCCCAGCCACACAAGGGCTGTGTCTACGACCTTCTGTCTGATTTCGCTTTCTGTCATAACATTCTACCTCTCTTACAGTGTTTTGATTTTTACCCACTCGCCGCTCTGCTTCTGCCAGATTGCCTGCTGGACCAGCGTGGCCGGTGCAGTGAACGAGATGGTCGCTGCCGGAGATGTGCCGTCGTTCAGCGTGAGCGTGACCGGCACGCCGGAACCAGCGCTGCCGGTGTAGTACCACTCGACCGTCGCATACTGTTTCCCCGCCGTCAGCGCTTCCTCGGTCCCGGCCTGCGTATTGACGGAGACCGCCGCGCTGAACGTGTCCGGCGGCGCGAACCAGCTGGCGTTGGAGGCGCTGCCCCTCGTGCACCATTCCTTGAGATAGATCGCGATCTGGTCTCCTTCGAGCCTTACAATCTTCGCGGTCCAGTGCATGTGAAACAGTGTCTGAATTTGTCCCTGTGTTGTTTGTTCCTGCTCCCATTCCACTCCTGCCGGGGGAACGGGAGCAGTCTGCGACCAGCTCATATCAGTCCCTCCACATTCTGGAAGTACACATCCCCGTCGTTTCCGAGATCGGCAGCGGGCTCGTCCGTTCCCTTGTAATACGTCACGGATGCGGCGCGTGTGCCGATGATCGGAGCTCCGGCGGCATTGTGTGCCGTGATGCCCGCGTCGAGCGCATCCGGCGTGACCGTATCGGCGGTGAGATCAACGATGGTCTCTCCCGCGGCGGTAACAACGCAGTTTACCCACCCTGCCATAGAGCGTCACGCTCCGATCGTAAGCGTGCGTCCGCCAGCGTCGTTCTCGGTATAGGTCATGGGGATAGCGGCAACAGTCACAGAGGATAGAAAGTTATACTCCGGGCTGTCCGGGGTGATTTCTTGTGCCTCAAATGTCGGCGTGACGCTCTTGGCCTGCGGCTTCGCGCCCTCTGTTCCGCTCATCGTGCCTGTGACGCCGAACGCCGTGATGCCCGCGCGGAGGTTCTCCGGGATGAGCTTTGCGGCCTCTGTCGCGTCCAGCTGTGCCTTGCCGCTTCCGTCGTGAAATCCCATTGGGATCGAGACCGCCGTTCCTTTTTTTGTGATGTTGAGCGTCTTCGCACCGTTGTTCGGCATTGTGCCGGTGATTTTAGAACCGCCTTTGTAGGCTGTCTTGGTGCTGAGAATTTCCGCAGCAGTCGCCGTCGCGTCGCTCGTGTCTGCGTCGTAGGTGTTTGTGCCGGTGATTGGCGCGCCGGTCTTGTCGTGGGCCTTAATGCCCTTGGCCAACTTGTCCGCAGTGATATCGTCCTGCGTCAGATCCATTACTACCTCACCGGTGTTGAGAACTACTTTGCTCGTATACTGATTTCCACTGGTTGCCATTTTCAATTTCCTCCAATAATCAAAGTTAATCCGCCCGATTCGTTCGATACTTCATACATCGGAATCTTGGATACTGTCACATCAGACTTCATTTTCCGGTCTTTTGTGTACAAAGTAATATCCTCGAACAGCTTCGGCTCTGCTGTATAATCCCCGTCGTAGATCGGCGCCGCGTCGCCCTGCGCGACGGCTATCGTCCCGGAGAGCGCTGCCTCCGCAGCGATTTCTCCGGCGAGAATCTCTCTTGCCTGCATCCGCGCGCCGAGAGCTGCCTTTGCCGTCAGGCTTCCACGCAGCGCATCACACGCGCGTATCGTCCCGACCAGCACCCCTGTCTGCACAGTATCCGCCACGGTGCATCACGTTCCTTTCGTCACTTCAAATGTCGCGAGCTCCACGACCGTGTAGACGTCGCCCGCCGCCGTCGTGAGCTTCACGTCGTATACATACTTTCCTGCAGCCAGTGAGACGGTGTCCTCCGGCTTGATATGGATGGCTTCGCCGCCGGGAACGACGACCTGCACGGTGGGCGAGGAGTCCGTTGCCGTTTTTTTGATTGTGAATTTCACCGTGTCATCCGCCGTAAAGACGTAGTCTTTTTTTGTCACGGTGTTCATCGCTCGATCGATCTGCAGCCGCGCCGTGTCGCCGCGCGTAAGGTGTATCGTATTGTCCTTATCCACTGTGAGCACTATTTCCACGCTCCTTCCGATTTGAATTTTGCCAGCGCATTTTTCCATGTCCCGCTCTTGCGGTACAGCGCCGCCGGTTTCCATGTCCCGCCGGCCTTGAAGTACACCGCGTCCCCGTCCGCATCCGGCGCGGTGAACGTCACGCTCACCGCCGGGGACATCCCGTCGTTGAATGTCAGCGTGACGCTCGCGCCCGAGGCCGCGCTGCCGGTGTAGTACCAGATAACGTGATAGGTGCTCGTGCCTGCCGTCAGCGCCTCTTCTTCGCCCGCGCTGCCGTTGACGGCCACCGTAACGCCGAACGTCTCGGGCGGCGCGAACCACAGCTCGTTGGCCGCGCTGCCGCGCGAGCACCATTCTTCAACGTATACCGCGATCTGGTTTCCCTTGAGCCGCGCGATCTTCGCCGTCCAGTGCATATGGAACAGCGTCTGGATCTGGCCGTATACCGTCTGCTCCTGCTCCCACACCTTGCCGTCCGGCAGCGTCGGAGCGGTCTGTGACCATGCCATGCTCTCACCTCACTCCGGATACACGATATAGATATCCCCGTCGCTGCCGATATCGTCGGTCGGCTCCGTCGTTCCGGCGTAAACGTGCCGCACCTGGTCGGCGGAAAGCCCGAACTTCGTGTACGGGATATCGTTCGCGAGCTTCTCGGCGGTCACGGCGTTCGGCGCGAGCAGCGCCGTGATGATGGCCTGCGCCGCGATCTTCTCCGACGTTACCGCCTCCGGCGCGATCTTCTGCGCCGTCACCGCGTTCTGCGCGATGTGCGTCGAGAGCACCGCGAGCGCCGCGAGCTTTTCCGATGTCACCACCGCCGCGCCGAGCTGCGCCGTACCGACGCTCCCCGCGCCGAGTTTCGTTCCGTCCAGCACGGGGATCCGTGCCGCGTCCAGCGTGCCGGAGACGATGGCGTCCGCGCCGTGCGTATGGCTCGCCGCCGCGCCGCCGAGAGCGATGGCCGTCACGTCCGCGGCGAGCTTTGCCAGTGTGATGCTCCCGTCCGTAACGCTGCCCTGCGTCACGTCCTGCATCGCCTTGACGATCTGCTCAAGCGCCGTCTGGATGTTGTCCGCCGAAAACCCGGGGATGGTCGTGATGCCAAGCTGCTCTGCCGCGCCCGTGCCGGTCAGCTCATCGAGCAGGGCGTTGAACTTCTCCCGCACCACCGCCGTCACCAGCGCGTCGAATACCTTCTTGTTCTGCGCCGCCGTGCCGGTCAGCTTGTCGGGCTGGCTCTGTACGCCGTTCGCGGCGATGGCAGCTTCCGTGATCTTCTGTTCCTGTATGCTCATGTCTTCACCTCTTCGCGTAATTGCCCGTCACATAATGCTTTGTGATCTGGAATATGCCGAAGCCCTCGTTCGGCTCGGCGTTCCGGACGATGATCTGCAATCTCTTGTAATTCTTCACCTTGCGGTTGAGGAAGATCTCCTGCGGGCTCTCGTCCGTGTTGAATGTGATGCGCTCAAAGTCGATGTCGGAAAAGTCCAGAATGTCCATCGGCTTTCCGGCGACCTTCTTTTCGTGTCCGCCGGTGCGGTCGGCGCGGATGTACACCTCGGCGCTCGAGCGTGCATACGGCTTGATGGTCACGCAGCAGCCGCGCTTCAAAAGCGTCTTGAGCACCGCGGGCGTTCCGTCGTCGTCGTACTTCGTCGCCCACACCGCGGAGATGGCCGCGCCGTCGTCGCTGTAGCGGCTCATGTCCTCGACGTCCGTGTTGAACTTGCAGATCCGCCCGTCCGCCGTGCCGAAGTAGAGAGACTCCTCCGATCCCGCTCGCCGGTTGAGCCAGCAGGAGGCCGGGATGTTCTCAAAATAGTAGCCCTCGTACACATAGTCGCCGAGCGCCGCGCTCCGGTAGGTTTTGTTCTGCCGCCCGTCCAGCGCGTAGACGTGGCCGTTCGGCAGGGCCAGCATGTACATGCCGTTCCATATCACGGCTTCCGCCTGCGTGCGGTCCTCCTCGTCGTTGAGCTTGTTGTTCACATAGAAGCTGCGCCCCTGCGTGATCTTCTCGCTCGTGTAGCTGTTCGTCGCTACGGCCATAACGCCGTTGCGTGAGAGGAACAGCGGATCGTCCAGCAGCGAGGCAAAGCTCCCCGGCGCAACGGCCCCGACACCCGCCACGGCCTGCTGCTGCGGCTGCGCGATCTCGCTGTCCTGCAGCTCCGCCGTGCGCAGATAGATCGTGCTGTCCTGCCCGTTGTCCTCCTTCACGATGCCGAGCGACCGCCCGAGACGGCAGTACCCGAGAATGGCCGTGGCCTCGCTCCCGACTTCGTTGTAGAGAAGGTCGGGGAAGTACGTCGGATCGTTCATCCCGCTCGTCCAGTCCACATTCGGAAGGTCTGCGTTTCCCGCGAGCACCGCGCGGTCGTTCGTGCCGATGCCGTAGGTCGTGATGATCGTGCATTTGTCGATGCGGTCGGTATACCCCGCCACCGTGTGCGGGAACTCCACCACCAGCCCGTCCTCCGAACCGGCCAGCGGCTTTGCCGGAGCCTCGTTCATTTTGATGATGCCGTTCTCGCGGTCGAGCGTGAACGCTGTGGTCTCCTCGCCGAACACCCATGCGCGCACCGTGCCGGTCTCATCGATGTCGCCGTCGAGCTGAAAGTCCGTCGTCTCGCCGTCCGTCTGAAACGCGTTCTTCCGGTACGGCGTGAGCATATTGACGTTCTCGTAGCTCTGCCCGCCTCCGGCCGGCATGCGTGTGATAACCGTCGTCGGGACGTAGGCGGTCTGCGAGGCTCTGTGCGCCGTCGTACCGTCGTAGACGTAGAACCCCGCCCCTGTTACTATCCAGAGCTTCCCGGCCAGATACGCGGCGCGTGAGCGCCTCTCCGGCAGCCCTGTGAGTATCTCCGTCGGCTCCGTCTCGTCGTCCCAGGCGTAGAGTACCGTGCCGATGTGCGCGATCTTCTTCTCTTCGCCGTTGAACTTTCCGGCAAACAGGCCGTATACCGGCTTGTCCTTCTGCCAGAGCTTCCGCCAGCCGAGCCGCTTCTGCGGCATACCGCCGCCGTCCGCCACGATGTTCGTGCAAAGCGGGCTTCGGGAGTAGTCCACGAGAGAGGGGTCTGTGGAAAAATCCGCGCCGCGGAACGTCTTGTAAACGCTCTGCGCAATGCTTACCCCGGATTTCTTCGCCATGGCTTACCCCCGGAAAAGGCTCTGCGCGATGCGCCGGTTCTCGCCCGGCTGCGTCGTTTTGAGGAGCGATACCTGATAGTTGTACATCTGCAGCATCGCCCCGTAGTCCATCACAAGATCGGGGAGGAGCTGCTGCGCGGCCACATAGTACGGCATGCACTCGCAGGCGTCCTCGGCGATCTCAAACTCGTAGTCGTCCTCCGCGGAAGAGTCGATGCTCTTCGGGAACGCATAGTATTCGACGATCACCTCCGAGGCGCTGCCCTCCGGAATGATGATCTGCCCGTTCCTCCAGCGGAAGCGGTTCGTGGCGGGCCGGTCGTCTGCCCACACGCGGTACAGTGCGTAAAAATCGTCCGGCATGTCGTAGGCCGTCACGCCCGCGGACGGCTGGATAGTCTCCTCGCGCAGGATCTTCTTGATCTGTGCAAGCGTTTTCTGCGCCATGTCGAAGAACGCCGTCATCTTCTTCTCGATGTCCTCGTCGTGCTCGATCTCCCCGCCCGCGCTGTGCTCGTCGAGGAGCATATAGACTTTGTTTTTCGCTTCTCCGAGCGTCATATTGATTCCTCCTTTCCGCTCAAAGGCTCCCGCCCCCCTCTTGCCTCCCCCGCTGGGGGGAGGTGGCACGGCGCAGCCGTGACGGAGAGGGTACAGCTCCCTTGTGTAAACGAAGCTGTCGGCGGAGCCGACTGAGGGATTGTCATTCTCGTTTTTACCGAAAACAGGGCGAGTCACCCCGCCCTGTTTCCTTCTCTCAATAATCAGTTATCGCCGAGCTGCTTCACCAGCTGGTCAACGCCCGTGGCGGCAAGGCCGGATACGATGCCCACGGCGACGGCTGTGATGTAATCCGTCGCCGGGTAGTCCGGCATGACCTTCATTGCCAGCGCGCCCAGAGCGCCGCCCACGATGCCCACGATGCAGGGGATCCATTTGTTGTCCATCGCCGTGTTCTTCACGACCAGCCCCACGATGTAGGCAATGACCGTGATCGCGGCAACGGATGCGATTCCGAGAATTTCCATATCAGCTTTCTCCTTTCTGGTGTTCGAGATCGGCGATCCGGTGATTGATCACCTTGATCTGCTCTTCAACGACCGGCATACGCCGGGCGAAGCCGTTGTGTTCGCGTACCTCGCGGGTCAGCTCCACAAGCTGCGTTGAAAACACCGCCTGCTGCTTGTCCTGCTCGGTCATGATCTTGTTCTGCGTGCTGCGGGCCGAGATGAACACTCCGATGAGTGCGAGGCCGCCCGTGATAAGGGCTGCGAGAATGCCTTCGCTCATCTCATCACCTCAGTCCAGCAGCAGGAAGCGCACGTCGCTGTTTGCCGCCGAGGCGACGACCGCCAGCTCTCCGGCCGCGAACGGGACCTGAAGCACTGTTCCCGCCGGAATGGGGAAGCCCGCCGCGGCGGTCAGCGCCTTGTTCGGGTCATGCGGCGCGATGTACACAACGTTCGCGCTGTTGTTGGAGACAACGACGGTCTGACAATGGCAGTCCACCTTTGTTTCCTTCGTGCCCGCCGCAACAGCGAGCACGCGGTCAATTTTTATCATATTCGTTTCCTCCTCCCCTCAAAGGCTCCCTTGTGTAAAGGGAGCTGTCGGCGGAGCCGACTGAGGGATTGTCGTTCCGGTATTAGCCGGGATCTCCAAAAATGATCTGCCGCGCGTCGCCCCAGCCCACGCCGAAGTCGGCGTACGCAGTGTACATATCGACAAGCGGGTTGTCCTGCGGGGACTGCAGCACGGTCGGGCGCGTGTTGTAAACGATGTTCACAAGCTCCTTCATCAGGCGGCGGTCACACACCGCCCACTGCTTGCTCGTGAAGCCGTCCGCGCCGCCGCCCATGACGATGTAGTGCATGCCGTACACGGGGTTCGCGGCATTGGTGTTGTCATCGGGGTTCTGCGTCGGCATCAGGCGGGAGTTCTCGCCGAACATCTTCTTCGCCTTCTCCTCCAGCTCGGGGGAGATGAGCACCGTGTCAAAGTCGCACAGGAACGGCAGGCCGTCCGGCGTCACGAAGCGGTTAGCGCGCGCCTGCGCCGCGGTGATGGCCGCAACGGAGAACGCGTCCGTGGTGATGTTCGAGTAGGTCCCGCTCTCGCTGTCCGCTTCAAAGCGGCGGCCCTTCGAGCCGCGGGAAGCGACAGGGTGCTCAGCGTTGGCCCAGCTCACGCCGTCGCCGCCGTTGTGGCGGCCGTCGGTGTTCCAGGCATTGGCGAACATGCGCAGCACATGCAGATACACCGTGAGCGCCATGCTGTCGCCGAGCTTCGAGCCGACCTTCTTCGTCTCGCCCATCTTGTCGATC
The DNA here is from genome assembly GCA_963623615.1 of Oscillibacter sp. ER4. GTDB lineage: Bacteria > Bacillota > Clostridia > Oscillospirales > Oscillospiraceae > Hominicoprocola. The sequence goes on from CAVFND010000002.1 coordinate 32,914, forward strand.
TTCGCTTCCTTGTAGCCGACGGGGATGGAGAGCGAGAATTCCTCCGGCGTGATGATGGTCTTGAAGCCGCGGCGCAGCGAGCCGGTGTTCAGGTTGTTGCCGTCGTAGCGCGGCGCTTCGCCGTAGCCGCCGGAGCCGCTCAGCTCGTAGTCGATGCTCTTGGCGTTCACCTCGCCCACGACGGGCGAGAGCTTATTGAGGCGGTCGGCATACGAAAAGTCGAACGCCTTGCCGACAAACTTGTAGTTGTCGGTCGTCCAGTTTCCAAAATTAGCAGGCATTTCTGTTTCCCTCCTTTAGGTCAGCGCATGGCCGATCGCCATGAGCTTGATGGTGCCGCGCTCGTAGTCGTGGCCGATGCAGCGGATCTTCGTCGCGCCGACGGTCTTGAGCGTGATGCCGAGACGCTTGTCGCCGAGACTCGCAACGCCGCCGATGGCCGCGCCGATGACGGGGTAGACCTCGTACACATCGCCCGCGGACGGCGCGCCGCCGGAGGCCTTGGTCATCACCGTGCCGGTCTTGGCGTAGTCGGTAACGACGATCTGCGTGCCGACCGCGTCGGTGTTCGTGCTGGATGCTGCCTTGCTCTTGAGCACAAGGACCGCGTTGTTGAAGCTGTCGTCCGCGGCGCTCGCGTCCACCTCGCCGGTATCCGGCACAATGGTCGTGGCGCTGCCGGAAGCGGCCTTGATCGTCGGCGCGGCGCACTCAAAGATGAGCGTCGGGTTGTCGCAGACGCGGATCTCTTTGCCGTTCGCGCGCAGATTCAGCGCGTCCTCCGCGCCGGAATGAAACTCCGCGGCAATGCCGAGGATCGCGCCGGTCTCCGCAGCGGCAGCCAGAACGACCTTGCCGCCGGAGAGCTTCACCACGGCGCCCGCGTCGATCACGGTCGCCGCGTCAATGGGGTAGTTGCGGGCGGTCTGCAGCACGCTGCCGCCGTCCGCATTCTGTACAGGATGCATGATTCTTCTCCTTTCAGCGTTCCAAAAAGTCTTTGGCGGTCATTTTCAGGTGCGGGAACTCGCGGTTCCATTCGTCAAGCTCCCTCTGCTGGGCGGCCGTCAGCCCAGCCGATACGCCGCCTCCTCCCGCTCCCGTGGAGCGTTCGGCTTTCTTTGCGGCCTTCTCCACCGCCTTCGCGGCGGCTTCCTCTCCAACAAGCTCCTTCCAGTCGTCGTACAGGTCGCTCAGAGGCTCTTTCCCGTACCGGCTGCCGCAGAACTTGCGGAACTTCGCGTTTCCGTCGAGCTTGGTGATGTCCACGTCCGGATGCTCCCGGACGAACGCCGCGGCATCCTGGGCGATCCAGTCTTTCTGCCGCTCGGCCTCGGCGTCGGCCTTCTCCCGCTCGGCCCGCTCGCGCTTTTTCTGTCGGACGACCTCTTTGGCGTCCTCTTCCTCCTCCAGCTCCTCCACGGTGCGCCCGCTCTCCTCCGCGGCGGTCTTCAGCCGCGTCTTGCGCGCCTTGTCGGCGTAGGCTTCCAGTACGTCCAGCGAGTCGATCGCCCCGCCGCCGTCCGGATCGCTCAGACCGAGCTTGGCAAGTGCGCTCTGGTAGCGCTCCTGTGCGCGGCGGAACCCGGCGGATTCTCCCGCCTTGCGCGCCGCCTGGAATCTGGCGTTGTCCTCCCGGCTCTGTCTGGCAGGTTCGGCGGCCTCCTGCTTCTTTTCGCCTGCGTTTTCCGCTTCAGCGCCGGTCTCTGCGGTCACGACTCCGCCCTCCGAGCCCTCTTCCGGAGTTACGGCTTCCATGTTCTCGTCCATGTGGGTTCCTTTCTGCCGCTGTACTGCCGCGGCCGCGAAGTTATTTTGCTTGCTGATAAAAGGCTAACCCGGAATATCTGTCCGTGCTCGGCGACTTTTTTGTTAGTTTTTCACGAATCGTCAAACCCATTGATACAACAGGCGGTTCCGGCTTCGGAAAATGAAAAACCGGAGCAGTTTCCCGCTCCGGTCGAAAAATTTCTGTGAAATATTACCCGCTGTATAGTTGCTGATCGCAGCGCGTCTCTTTTCTCGCCTCCCCGCCGTGGGAGGTGTCGCGGTGCAGCGCTCTTCTCCCTTGCCTCCCCCGCTGGGGGAGGTGGCACGGCGTAGCCGTGACGGAGAGGGTCACCACACCTTCCTCGCCCTCTTCTGCCGCTGCATCTTGTCGATGAGCTTCTCCCTCGGTCTCTCCGGCTCGGTAAGCACCGTCATCCGCTGCTGATGCCGCACCGCGTAGGTGATCGCCGCGCCCATCACAAGGTCGTCGTGCTTCCCGGCCAGCGCCTCCGGCCGGTGATCCTCGTTGTAGCAGAACGTCAGCATCTCGTTGAGTAGTTCGGGATCTCCGAACCACTCGGGATGCGCGGAGAATACCTCCACCAGATTCGCAATGGCCCGCGGCCTCGATTGCCGGTCCGTGCGGAAGCCGTAGCTCTTCTTCATCTGCCGCGTGTAGGTATCCTCCCGCTCGCGGCTGTACTGGTTCGGATAGCCCATCTCCATAAGCTTCATCACCGGGTAGGTGGAGAAGTTCGTCTCGATCGCTGCAAGCGCGTCGTTGTAGAATCGCCCGAGCGCGTAGATCTGCCGGACGTATTCCGGCTCGGAGTATTTCTGCCGCAGCTTGGCAACGATCTTCCCGCTCACGTTGTCGATGACGATGGCCGTGAAATAGTCCGAGCCTTCGCCCGCCGTGTCGCCGCCGAGAACGTAGGGAACGCCTTCCTCCGGCAGCTCGTAGAGCGTGATCGCGCCGGTCTCGCTCTCCGTCCACTCGCCGTCTGCAAACTCGCCGCGTCCGGCAGGGGAGGGCAGCCGTTCCAGCCGGAGGACGATCTGTTCGTTGTCGAATACGCCCGTGCCGCTGTGGAGGAACGCCTCTCCGGGAGAGGCAGGGTACTCCTGCCGGAACATGTCCAGGCTCCCGCCGCAGTTGTTCGCAATGCACCACCGCCGCCACTGGAGCTGTTCGTCCGTCAGCTGATACGTTGCCTTGAGATCCCGCTCCTCCGGCGTCCATTCCGTGCCGGGCACAACAGGCATGGAGTAGTCCGGGTTTTCAAACCACGCGAAGAATACCGGCTCAAAATCGTTCTCCCCCGCGACGGCGGCGTCCCATCGCTCCTTGAAGTCCTCAAAGCCGTTCGCCGTGCTCTCAATGACGACCATTGTGCCCGGCAGACTCGGTACGGCCTGTAGAATGCCGGCGAGTGTGGAGGCTTTCCCGTCCGCGCCGTCCGGCCAGAAGGCGTACTCCGAAAGATGCACGCATTGCAGCGTGTCGGATCGTCCGATGCCCCGTCCGCCCGCCGTGGCGCATCGGATCCGGGAGCGCAGCCCCGGCCTTGCCTCCCGCTCGCTGCGGAGCTTCGAGGGATTCTCAAATACAAGCTCCTGCGCGTTGGAGGATCGCACCATCGGCTTTACCGGGGCGGGCAGCTCGTCGTAGAAGAGCTTGCTCATCCGGAAAAGGTTTGCCGTCGCATCCTCGCGGTGCGCAACGATGAGGGCGTTCGTGTTCTTCCGCGTCGCGCAGGCGTGGAAGATCAAACCCTCGGTCAGCGTGGAAAAGCCGAGCTGCCGGGCCTTGAGGATGATGAGCCGCACGGGTTTCCCGGCGTCCTGCTGCCGCTTCGCCACGGCGTAGAGCTTCTTCTGCGCGCCGTTCAGCCGGAACGGTACGACCGTCCCGCTCTTCGTCTTGATCTTGAGGCAGCTCTCGATGTAATCCCTGGCAATGCACGGGTTCACAGCTTCGATCCCTCCTGTCGTTCGAGCCATTCCTCGATGCTCTCCGCCGCGGTCTGCTCGCCCTCGGCAAAGTCCATGTGCTCGGCAAGCTCATGCAGCGCGCGTATAGCGCCGTTCGCGTCAAACTCCCAGAAGCCGTTCGGCTCCTTCTGCCGCGTCTCCGGGTTCCATTCCAGCACTGGCGTCTTCTGCGTGCACCGCTCCACGATCTCCACCAGCCGCCGCCCGATCCACGCCTTCGATATGCCCATCTCGTCAAAGAGCTTCTTCTCCAGCTCCCGCCGGTACTCGATCACGCCCGGCATCTTCAGCGTCTTCGAGGCCGTCGAGGCCGCGCTCTTCGCGCTGTAGCCCGCGGCGATGGCGGCGTCCGTAGCGTCGCCGGAGCGCAGATACTCCTGCACGAATTTCTTCTGCCGCGGTGTGATATCTCTCGCCATGTTTCTCCCTCCTCACATCGGCCAATACGCCGCGTAGAAATTCCGGCGCAGCTCGTAGATCCTGCCCACCGGCACGCTCGTCTCGCGGCTCGCCGTCTCCGGCGATTTGTTTTTCAGCAGCACGGCGACGAGGGCACGCCCTTCGGCCTGCCCTTTCGCTGTGGTCTCTATGGTTTTCCGGATCTCGCCCTGCTCCGGCGGCGGCAGATTCCGGTACGCCTCCAGAAAAGCGTGTACGATCCGCTGCTGCCAGACTGCCCCGCAGCCCTTCATCGGCCGGAACTTCACTGCTTCGCCTCCCCCTTGCCTCCCCCGCTGGGGGAGGTGGCAGCCGGAGGCTGACGGAGAGGGCTTCCGCCGACATTTGTTTTATCTGAACGCGCAGAGACGCGCGCGCCGTTGCCTTTTCTTTCCTTGTCCGGTCGGATATAGCGGACATACTCCGAGGTAAACCCGCTCTCGTAATCTCTCGTTTTGTGCTGCTCGCAGATGATCGCGTCTTTCGGGAGTTTGATTTTGCTGTTGATGTACACCGGCACCGGCTCAGTATAGACCGGCTTTTCCAGCCCGCGGCTCGTGTGATATTTCTTTTTCCCCGGCACGCCCCTGGCGTTCCGGATCATATACGCCGCAATCTTGACATGATCCTTCCGCCCATCAAGACGGCGGTATGTCACAGCCTCCTCTGGCCATAGAGCACAGACAAACTCATAGTCCGCCGCCGGCATGACAAGATGGAAATGTGGCCGGGCATCGTTTCCGTCCTCATCTTTTCGGCCTTGTGAGTAAACGAATTTGATGTTCATCCCTTGTTTCTTCCGATACGACTCGCGGAGCTTTCGGAGGAACCGGTCGAACACCGTTTGAGCGGTCTCCCAGTTTATTTCCTCCTTCCCCGGAAAAGTTAGTGTGAGCCACAGATCCCCCATCCGGAAATTGCAGTTGAGTATTCGGGTGAGTCTCTTTACGGCATCTGTCTCATTGCGTTTGATTTTTTCAATGCTCGACTTTTTCGCCTTTGTTCCCCGCCGAACGCGCTGGCCGCCTCTCGCTGTCGGCATCCAGCCGCGGCGGATCTCTTCCACCGATCCCGAGATGATCTTGTACTCCATGTAAGCCGTCACTCCTTTTCAACCTCCGTCCTAAAGATAGCCTTTTAACAGGTCCGCAAAAATTCGCGCACGCGCACGCGAATTATATAAGGTATCGCCATAGGCTCCCCGCCCCCTCTTGCCTCCCCTAATAGGGGAGGTGGCCGCGAAGCGGTCGGAGGGGTTTGCCGCAGGCTGACTGAGGGATTGTCTGCCCTCATTTCCGCCGCCGATCCCGGCAGCAGAAATCAAAACAGAAATTTCCTCGAATTTTCTCTTGACTTATGCGCATAATATGCGTATAATAGATGATGTAAGGAGGGGATGCAATGAAGCGTCGAGACCTCATTCGCCTGTTGGAAAAGAACGGCTGGTATCTGCTGCGCACCGGCGCGAACCACGATATCTATACCAACGGCAAGGAAAACGAGCCCATCCCCCGGCACAGTGAGCTGAAAGAGCTGCTCGCTAAATCCATCATCCGGCGGCGCGGGCTGAAATAATCCCGCGCCGGTCAGAAAGGAGACCGCATTATGAAAAGCCGTAAAACCGTTTATCCCATCGTCCTCACGCCCGATCCATCCGGCGGCTATGTCGTCCGCGTCCCCGGTCTGGATATCAATACCGAGGGTGAGACCGTCCCCGAGTGTATCGATATGGCACGCGAGGCTATCGGCCTCTGGGGTATCTGCGAGGAGGATTCCGGCCGCGCCGTTCCCGCTCCTGCGTCGCTGTCCCCGGAGCATGAGCCGGGCGAGATCGTCACGCTCGTGGACGTGGACTTTGACTTCTTCCGCCGCGCACAGGAGTCCCGCACCGTTCGGAAGAATTTAACCATCCCTTCGTGGCTCAACAGCTTCGGCGAGCAGCGCCATCTGAACTTCTCGCAAGTCCTCACCGACGCCCTCACCGACATCTACCGTCAGTCTGTCTAAGGCTCCCTTGTGCAAAGGGAGCTGTCGGCGAAGCCGACTGAGGGATTGTAATACACCGCCGCCCGCCGGTCTCCCGGCGGGCTTTTTGTTGTTATTCCTCCGGCGCGTCCCAGTCGCACCAGCTGATCGCTTCCAGATGCCGCCACTTTCGGAGCGTGGTCTCGCTGTCCGTGTCCTCGCGCGGTCGATAGCCGCGGCGGTACAGCCGCTCACCGGTGTCGCCGTCCTCCTGCCGGATGATCCCGCCCGGCGTGATCGTATACCG
>CAVFND010000003.1:0-29302 GCA_963623615.1 Oscillibacter sp. ER4
GCCTACTACCGTGTAGAGGACATGCAGACGCTCGACGTCGTGCAGTTCTCCGTGCGCGCTAAGATCGCGCCGAGGAAGATGACCGACGAGCGCATCTCGCGCATCAGCGCGTCCGGCACGACCGCGCGGTCCATGCGCGCCGTGTCGACCACGAGCGCACCGTCCTCCCAGTGCGTGCAGCAGCCCAAATGCCGCAAAATGGCAATGGACGCATCCACGTCCCGCAGCTTCGGACAGTTTTCGATCACGCAGGTGTCCGCGCACAAAAGCGTCGCCGCCAAAATCGGCAGCACACTGTTTTTTGAGCCTTGTATCGTGAGTTCCCCATACAGGCGCTCCCCGCCCTCTACCAACAGCTCACACATCATATTCCCTCCCGCAAGCACATTACTTTTCCATCGTATGGCTTTTGCGGGAAATGGGTGACTGCCGGTTTTCGCAGGGCAATAGTTGGGCATTTTCAGTATAGCCATTTTGCCGCGGCGCGTCAACTTCTTTTTGCCTTGCTTTTGACAGCGCTTTGTGGCAGAATGAGAGGGAAAATTTCACTTCCCGAAAGGAGTTTTTCGATGAAAAAACCGCTGAAAATTGCGCTCTACGTTCTGCTGGCGCTCGTTTTGATCGTGCTGGCCTACGTCATCTATGTCTTTGCCGCCTACTACCGTGTAGAGGACATGCAGACGCTCGACGTCGTGCAGTTCTCCGTGCAGGACCATGTGGCCGGCGGCGAAAGCGCGCTGCCGATGGAGGGCGCGCCGCAGACCGGCGTCACCTACCGCGTCTCGTCGGCCAACATCGGCTTTGGCGCGTACAGCGACGATTACAGCTTCTTCATGGACGGCGGCAAGGAGAGCCGCGCCCGCAGCGCCGACGCCGTGCGCGAAAATGTCTGCGGCGAGGCGGCCCTCGTCAACGATCTTACGCCCGACTTCGCTCTCTTTCAGGAGGTCGACACCAACGGCACGCGCAGCCACCACGTCGACGAGCGCGCCTACATCGTGCGCGCGATGGACGGCCGCGAGGGCTGCGAGGTCTTCGCGCAGAATTACGACAGCCCGTACCTCTTCTACCCCTTTACCTCTCCCCACGGTGCGAACCAGTCCGGCATCCTGACGCTCTCGCGCCATCCGATCTCGTCCGCCGTGCGCCGTTCGCTGCCGATCGAGACGAGCGTCATGAAGCTCGTCGACCTGGACCGCTGCTACTCCGTCAGCCGCATCCCGATGGAAAACGGCAAAGAGCTCGTGCTCTATAACCTCCATCTTTCGGCCTACACGTCCGACGGCACGATCGCGACCGAGCAGCTTCAAATGCTCTGCGCCGATATGCTCGCGGAATACGAAAACGGCAGCTACTGCGTCGCGGGCGGCGACTTCAACAAGGACCTGCTCGGTAATTCCGCTGAGATCTTCGGCGTCGCGGGCGGCGAGAACGACACCTGGGCGCAGCCCATCCCCGAGGGGTCGATCCCCGCTGGGCTCTCCCTCGTCGTGCCGTTTGACCCTGACCATCCCGTCGCCACCTGCCGCACGGCCAACGAGCCGTACAACGAAGAGACGACCTTCCGTGTGACAGTCGACGGCTTCCTCGTGTCTGACAACGTCGAGGCCGTCTCCGCCGACGTCGTCGACGCGGGGTATCGCTATTCTGACCACAATCCCGTCTATATGGACTTCATTTTGAAAGCAGAATAAACTCAGAATATGCAAAAAGAAGCGAGCTTTTAGCTCGCTTCTTTTTGCCATATTTTCACTTGAGCAGCGCCATCACCGTGTCGTAGATGCGCTTGGTCGCGTCGGGGATGCCGAGCGCCGCCATGTTTTGAGACATCGTCTCCATCCGCTGCGGATCGTTCAGAATGCCCGCCGCGGCAGCGAAGAGCTTCTTGCCGTCAAGGCCCTCTTCCGGCAGCACGAGCGCCGCGCCGTGGTCGCCGAGCAGCGCCGCGTTCTTTTCCTGATGGTGATTCGTCACGTTGGGCGACGGCACGAGTATTGCCGGAACGCCGAGCGCCGTCAGCTCGCTGAGCGTGGACGCGCCCGCGCGGCAGATGACCAAATCGGCGGCGCGCATGACGGTCGCCATGTCGTAGATGTACTCGCGCACGTCGAGCGCGGGATGCTCGGTGATCTCCATCCCGTCGTCATGCATCCACTGCTGCATCGGCTTCCAGCAAATCTCTCCGACTCCGTGGATGTGATAAAACGGCTCCTTCGCGCTCTCGAGCGCTAAAAACTCCGCCATCGCGCGGTTCATCGCATTCGACCCGAGGCTGCCCCAGAACGAGACGATGAGCTTGCGCCCGTCGTTCATACCGAGCTTTTCCTTCGCCTGCTGCTTTGTCACCGTGAAGAAGTCGCCGCGCACGGGCGTGCCAGTCACGACCACCTTCTCGGGGTGCTTGTAATGCGCGCGGCAGTCCTCAAAGCCGACCATGATGCGGTCGCAGTGCGGCTCTAACTGCCGCGTCGTCAGCCCCGGCACAATGTTCGACTCGTGCACCGCTGTCGGGATGCCCGCCTTTGCGCCGTAGCGCACGAGCGGATAGCTCGCGTAACCGCCGGTGCCGACGATCAGATCGGGGTGAAAATCGTTTAAGATGGCGTTCGCCTCGCGCTCGGCGTGGGCGAGATTTTTGAGTGAGACAAGGTTGTGCTTGATTTCCGCGGGTCTGAACGAGCGGTGGAACGACGAAATGTTCACCGTGCGGAACGGATAGTCCGTGTGCGCGATCAGATCGCGCTCCAGTCCGCGCTCCGCGCCGACAAATAAGATCTGTGTGCCTGCGTCCTTTTCCCGCATATAGCCTGCGATCGCGAGTGCGGGGTTGACATGCCCCGCCGTGCCGCCGCAGGTAAAAATGACTTTCATGCAGATGCTCCTTCCCGCGTCAGCGCATCTGGCGCGAAACGCTCAGTACGATGCCGACCTCGGCCAGCTGCACGGCAAGCGCCGTGCCGCCGTAGCTGAAAAACGGCAGCGAAATACCCGTGTTCGGGATCAGATTCGTCACGACCGCGATATTCAGAAATACCTGTAAGGCGATCTGCGTCGTCACGCCGACGGCGAGGAGGCTTCCGAAACGGTCGCGCGCGTGCAGGGCGATCCAGTAGCCGCGGATGATGAGCAGCGCGAACATGACCATGATGATCGTCGCGCCGACAAGGCCGAGCTCTTCACAGATGATGGCAAAGATGAAGTCGTTGTGCTCTTCGGGCAGGAACAGGAACTTCTGCCGGCTCTTGCCAAGGCCCAGGCCGAACAATCCGCCCGAGCCGATGGAGAGCAGGCTCTGCCGGATCTGATAGCCCTTGTCGCGCATCCACTCTTCGTTGAACGGGTCGAGCCAGATGTCGATTCGGCTCGAGTTGTAGGTGATAAGGCCTGTTGCAAAGGCGTAGATCACCAGCAGCACCAGCGCAAAGCCAAGGCCGACCCAGTAGTTGCGAATGCCGCCGACATACATCATCACCGCGCCGATGCCGAGCAGCAGCACCATACCGGAAAAATGCGGCTCTTTCCCCATGAGAATCGCGATCACGCCAAGGATAGCAACATAGGGCACGATGCCGTAGCGCAGCGTGGCCATTTTGTCCTTCTTCTTCGAAATGCTGTCGGCAAAGTAGAGGATGATGCCGACCTTTGTGAGTTCGGATGGCTGGAACTGGATGGGTCCCAAGCGGATCCAGCGCTGCGCGCCGTGCGTCAGTCGGCCCGTGCCGATTCCGGGGATCAGCACGAGCACCAGCAGGATGATGGAAAAAATCAGCAGCATCTTCGCCACCGCGCGATAGCGCTCGTAATTGAACTTACCGATCACAAACATCCAAAAGATGCCGAAAAGTGCAAAGGCCCCCTGACGGATGAGGTAGTACGCGGGGTTGCCCTCTTCATAGTAGGCCGAGGGGAAGCTCGCGGAAAACAGCATGATCAGGCCCACGCCCACGAGCGTAAGCACCAGCAGAAGATATGGAAGGTCCAGCGGTCCGCGGCCCGCCTCGCGCGCCGCCGCCTCAATGGCCTTCGCCCGCTCGCGCTGCTCCTGCCGCAGCAAGCGTTCTTCCTTGGTCATGCAGTCTTCCCCCTTTCATTTGACGCAAAATTGTGTAATACACAATTTTGAAATGGATATCACTCCACTCTGTGCCTCACCGCAAGCGGTTCGACACTCGCTCCGCGCAAAGTGTTTTTGCCACGCACAGGTCGCGGCAAAAACAATCAATATCATTTGCCGCCCGCGGGCGGCAAACTATTCTAATCCGTCGCGGAGGACGACATGTGCGTCCGCAGCGACACCTTGCAGAAAATGGCACGGTGAGCACCATTTTCTGAAGCCTTCTCTAAAGAAAGCAGCTCTGCTGCTTTCTTTAGAAGTGGAACCGGTTGAGTACTCCGAACAGCGCCGCCAGACAGCACAGTGCGCTCACGCTCGTGAACACGGCGACAAGCTTCACCTCACTCCAGCCGCAGAGCTCAAAGTGGTGGTGCAGCGGCGCCATCTTGAACAGGCGCTTGCCGTGCGTCGCCTTGAAGTAGATGACCTGCAAAATGTCGGACAGCGTCTCGCAGATGTAGACAAAGCCGACGGGGATCAGCACGAGCGGCATATCGTAGGCAAAGGCCAGCGCCGCCACCGTGCCGCCGAGGAACAGCGAGCCCGTGTCGCCCATGAAGACCTTGGCAGGGTGGAAATTGTAAATGAGGAAGCCGAGAAGTCCCCCGACGAGCGCCGCGGAGTAGATACCGAGCTGCTCATAGCCCTGCCACCAGATGGCGAGCACAGCGAAAAACAGGCCGACCGGCACCGTCACGCTGCCGGCGAGGCCGTCGATGCCGTCCGTGATGTTGACGGCGTTGACCGTGCCGACAATGACGAACGCCGCGAACACCATATAGACCCACCAGCTCATCACGATCTGTGTGTTGAAAAACGGCACATAGAGGTTCGGCGTCAGCATGCCCTCAAAGCGCATCAGGCAGAGAAACGCGACCGCCGCGGCAAGCTGGAGCAGGAACTTCTGAATAGCCGTGAGGCCGAGGTTCTGCTTGTGCTTCACCTTTTCAAAGTCATCCAAAAAGCCGATGCCGCCGAAGATCAGGGCGAAAAAGAAGATGTAGAGGTGCTCAAAGTCCCCCGCCATCATGCCCTTCCAGCCGCAGATCATGATCGAGGCGAAAATGCCGAGGATGAACATTAAGCCGCCCATCGTCGGCGTGCCAGCCTTTCCGGCGTGCCAGGTAGGGCCGTCCTCGCGGATGCTCTGTCCAGCCTTGAGCTTTCTCAGCTCAGGGACCAGAAATTTCCCCGTGATTGCGGAGACCGCGAAGCTCAGTATGCAGGCAATGATGATCTTCATGTTCGTTTTCCTTCGCCGCGTCGGCGGCGTCCTTCCTTTGTACTTGCGCGAACCTCTCGCGCACGACCTCCCTCTCATCGAGGTGATATTTTATCGTTCCGATCTCCTGATACGTCTCGTGCCCCTTGCCGCAGAGGACGACGACGTCGCTTTCTTTCGCCTCTCGGAGCGCAAAGCCGATGGCCTCGCGCCGGTTCTCGATGACGGCGAACGGTGTTCTGCTCTCCAAAAGGGCGGGAAGCACATCGCGCAAAATCGCGTAAGGGTCTTCAGTGCGGGGATTGTCGCTCGTGAGGACGACAAAGTCCGAAAGCGCCGCGGCGATGCGCCCCATGCGGGGTCGCTTCGTCTTATCGCGGTCTCCCCCGCAGCCAAAGAGCGCGATGACGCGCCCGTCGGCAAAGCCGCAGACCGTGGAGAGAATATTTTTGAGCCCGTCAGGCGTGTGCGCGTAGTCGATGATAACGGTGAACGGGGCCTCGATCGGCATGACCTCGCACCGACCCTTGATGCCGACGCATTCCTGCAAGGCTTTCGCCGCGTCGGATAGCGGCACGCCGAGCGCCTGCACGGCGGAAAGCGCTGCGAGCGCATTATAAAGCGAAAAGCCCCCGGGAATGCCGATCCTCGTCTCCTCGTGGTCGAGGTCTGTGCAGGCGGTGAAGCGCACGCAGTCGTTTTCGTAGCGGGCGCGCCAGCCGACAAGGTCGTTCGTCATGCCCTGCCCAAACGTGATCCGCTCGCCCGTAAAGCGGGCAAGCAGCCGCTCCGTCCACGCATCGTCGCCGTTGACGCAGGCGATGTCGCAGGCATCGAAAAGCCGCGACTTCGCGTCGCAGTAAGCCTCCATCGTGCCATGATAGTCGAGGTGATCCTGCGTCAGATTTGTAAAAACACCGACGCGAAAGCGGATGCCCGCCGCCCTGCTCTGCATCAGCGCATGGGACGAGACCTCCATCACGGCATAGGTGCAGCCCGCGTCGACCATCTGGGCGAGCAGGCGCTGCACGGTCAGCGCGTCGGGCGTCGTGCGGTCGGTCGGGACGATCTCGTCGCCGACCAGATTCTGGTTCGTGCCGATCAGGCCGACCTTCGCGCCCTTTGTGCGCTCCAAAAGCTGTTTGATGAGATATGTTGTGGTCGTTTTTCCGTTCGTGCCGGTCACTCCGACCACGGTGAGTTTTCCCGCCGGAGTACCATACCATACCGCCGCGCAAAGCGCAAGCGCTTTGTGCGCATCCGGCACTAAGATGTAGGGGATTTCTATCTCCGGCGGATGCTCGCACACGGCGCAGGCCGCGCCGCGCGCTTTGGCTTCGGCGATGAAGCCGCCGCCGTCCTTCTTTTCCCCAGGCAGGGCGAAGAAGAGAATGCCATCTTTGACCTTGCGGGAGTCAAGGGCAAGGCCGCTGACCGTCAGGTCAGGCGGCGCATGCACTTTCTTGTCTTCTAATGCGGAAATAAGCTCAGATAACTGCGTTTCAAAAAATTCCTTTCGGAATTGGGTCTTGCTGTCTTTAGTCGCGCACCGAGCTGTCGCTGAACTGGACGCGCACGACCGTGCCCGCCTCGACCTCTGTGCCCGCGGCGATGCTCTGCGAGATGGCGCGCACCGTGGACGAGCTTGCGTTCGTCGCACCGGAAACGCCCATGATGAGCCCCGCGTTCACGATCTTCTGGTTCGCGGTCGCGGCGCTGTCGCCCACGACGTTCGGGACGATGCACTTGTCGGTCGACTTCTCCGCGCCGAGGTAGAGAATGATCTCCGCGCTGTTCGGCACGATCGCGCCGCCCGCGGGCGTCTGGTCGGTGACGGTGTCGCCGTTGCCGACGGTGCGGAAGCTGAAGCCGTTCGCGCTCAGGCGCTCGGCTGCCGCGTCCTTGCTGAGGCCGACGACGTTCGGCACGGTCTTATCCGCGCCAACGAGCTCTTCGGCGGTGTAGCTCGGCTCGATACCGAGATAAGGTAAGATTTCACCCATGACAGAGCTCGCCACGGGGGCGACCATGTTGCCGCCGGAAACGTAGGTACCGGTCCACTTGCTCGGCTCGTCGAGCGTCAGGAGCATCATCACCTGCGGATCGTCCGCGGGCGCGAAGCACACAAACGAGACGATGACGCCGCCGCCGACCTTATCCGCCGTGCCGGTCTTGCCGCCGATGCGGTATCCCGCGACCTGACCGTTCTTGCCCGTACCGCTTGTGACTTCATACTCCATGATCTCGCGCACGAGCGCGGACGTCTCCTCGGAGACAACCTGGCGGATGGGCGTGGAGTCGTGCTTGGAGATGACATTGCCGTCCTGGTCGGTGATCTCTTCGACGAGATAGGGCGTATAAAGGTAGCCGCCGTTGACGCAGGCGCACTGCGCCGCGAGCAGCGCGATGGGCGTGACGTTGAAGTTCTGGCCGAAGGCGTAGCACGCCAGCGCCAGCGTTGAATATTTAATTTCGCTGTTGACGAAACCGCTGGCCTCGCCTGTGGTGTCGATGCCGGTCTTCTCCGTCAGGCCGAAGTCCTGCATGTACTGGTAGAACTTGTCGTTGCCGATGCGAAGACCGATGTTGATGAACGCAGGGTTGCAGGAGTTGGCGAATGCCTGCGTCAGGTTCTGCTGGCCGTGGCCGGGCGCGCGCTTCGAACAGTTGATCGTCTCGCCCTCGATCTTCACGCTGCCGCTGCAATAGAAGCCCGTGTTCAGGTCAACGACATTTTCCTCAAGCGCCATCGCAAGCGTCAGCGTTTTGAACGTGGAGCCCGGCTCGTAGGTATCGTTGATGGCCTTGCTGCGCCACTGCTTGTTGAGAAGGTCGCTTGTGTTTTCGATGATCTGCTCCTCCGTCATGCCGGAGGTCAGAAAGTCGTTGTAGACCGTGCCGGGGGAGTTCAGATCGTAGGTCGGCAGCGACGCCATCGCCAGCACCGCGCCGGTGTTGACATCCATCACGATCCCTTCGGCACCCTTGCCGGTACCGAATCGCGCCTCAAGCTCCTGCACGCCTTTCTCAAGGTAATACTGGATAGTCGTGTCGAGCGTCGTGTGCAGATCGTATCCGTTTTCCGCATCGAAATACTGGTCGTACTGGTAGAGCACGGAGCGGCCGTCGCGGTCGCGTGCGGTGACGACCATGCCGTTTTCACCGGTCAGCTCGTCGTTGTATGTCGCCTCAAGGCCCATCGCACCGCCGTTTTCATTGGCAAAACCGATGACCTGCGAGGCAAGCGTTCCCTTGGGATAGGTTCTCTTGCTCGTCGGGCGGATAAAAACGCCCTTGAGATCGTTCTCGTTGATGAACTCGCGCACCTTGTCGGCGAGCTCGTCGTCCGCCTTCTTGGCAAGGATCTCGTACTGCGAGTTTGTTTTTTCCATCTTTTTGAGAATGTCGGCAGCGTCGAGGTCCAGAATTTCGGCAAGACCGTTTGCGATCAGGTTCTGGTCCTGATCGTTTTCGATGATCTCCTTGGGGGAGAGAAAGATATCCTCCGCCGAGGCGGACATCGCGAGGATCGTGCCGTTTTTGTCGTAGATCGTGCCGCGGCTCGCCTCCACCGTGGTGCGCAGCGTCTGCTGGCGCACGGCGACGGACTGGAGATTATCATGCTCGGTGATCTGCCAGTGATAGAGCTTGGTGAAGAGCAGCACAAACGTCAGCACGCCGAACACGCCGAGTAACAGCAGCGTTCTTGTCTGAATGATGCGGTTTGCGCGGCGCGCGGATTCGGGCCGTCTTTTCTGGTTCTGGTGCTGTGCCACCGTCGTTCATCCTCCTTAAAGATGGAAAAGGAGTAAGGAAGCTCCTTACTCCTTATGTATAGCTTCGCTCATTTGAAATATTCCACCACTGCGCAAACGCCGTTGCCCAGCGATGTGAGCACCCGCGACAAAACGTTCGGGCTCTTTTGCTGGTAGACGACCACGCTGTCGGGCTCGGACAGGTCGATGTAGTAGACCTGCGAGGCGCTGGGCTTGGCCATGCCTGCCGCGGCCGCCGCCTCCTTGATGGTGGTGAGGTCAAAGGTTTTTTCGTAGCGCGTGAGCAGCGCGACATGCTCGTCCTCGAGCGCGGAGATCTCCTTCTGCACGGAGACGACCTGCGCCGAGATCTCCGTCAGCTGCGCGCGGCACATGATCATCAGCGCGACCAGCGCGGCCAGCGCCGCAAAGCCGCACAGCGCGCCGAGCGAGACCTTTTCGCGCGGACGGCGGACAGGAGCGGCCTTTTTCTGCACCTTCCGCTGCGGCGGGCGCATGAATTCCTCGCGCCGGCGCTCGTGCTCGCGCCCATACTCCTGTTCGCGGCGCAGTCTGCGCTGGCGCTCTTCGTAGGCAGGATCGTAAGCGAGATTGCCATTGACTCGTCCGCTGTAGCGGCGGTATTTCATGTTCTGCTCTCTGCGGCTGGCCATGGCGATCTCCTTTCTTTTGCGTATTTTTTGCTGTTGTCAGCACTTTTCCGCAACGCGCAGCTTGGCGCTGCGGGCGCGGGGATTCTCTGCGAGTTCTTCTTCGCCAGAGATGATGGGCTTTCTTGTGATGAGCTTGACCTTCGGTTTTCGTCCGCACACGCACACCGGAAATTCCGGCGGGCAGATGCAGCCCTGCGCAAGCTCCTGTAATTTTTTCTTGACGATGCGGTCTTCGAGCGAATGGAACGTGATGACCGCGAGCCGTCCGCCCGGCTTCAGATTCTTTTCCGCCGCGTCGAGCATCGGCGGAAGCTCGCCCAGCTCGTCATTCACGGCGATACGGATGGCCTGAAAGCTGCGCTTGGCGGGGTGCTGCTTTTCGCGCAGCGCGCTCGCGGGCATGGCCGAGCGGATGATATCGGCGAGCTCAAGCGTCGTTTCGATGGGCTTTTGCTCGCGGTGCTGGCAAATCTTCTTCGCGATGGCGGGCGCGTAGCGCTCCTCGCCGTATTCAAAGAGGATACGGCGCAGCTCTTCATAGGAATACGTGTTCACGACCTCGCGCGCGGTCAGCGCGGCGGATTCGTCCATACGCATATCGAGCGGCGCGTCCTGCTTGTAGGAAAAGCCGCGCTGCGCTTCGTCGAGCTGCGGAGAGGA
Source organism: Oscillibacter sp. ER4 (assembly GCA_963623615.1). Taxonomy (GTDB): domain Bacteria; phylum Bacillota; class Clostridia; order Oscillospirales; family Oscillospiraceae; genus Hominicoprocola. Next base: position 10,426 of record CAVFND010000003.1, read on the forward strand.
AACGCCGAGATCAAACAGCATCCCGTCCACGCCTTGGACACCCAGCTCGTGCAAAACGGAGTCGAGCGCGCTGAAGTTGCTGTGGACGAGCGTGACCTTGTCCAAATAATCGCCGAGGCGGCGGTTCGCCGCTTCGATCGCGGTCTCGTCACGGTCCAGTGCGATGAGACGGCCCGTCGTCAGGCAGCGCACGATCTCAAGCGAGTGTCCGGCTCGGCCAAGCGTGCCGTCCACATAGATGCCGTCAGGCCTGATGGCGAGCGCGTCAAGGCACTCGTGCAGCAGCACCGGCTTATGGCCGTAGTTCTCTTCCATATCAGAATCCCAGCTCTTCCATCACGGCGGCCAGATTCTCGGGATTGAGCTCCTCGGCCTCGATCTCTGCCCACTTCTCTGCGTTCCAAATCTCGGCGCGGTTCGAAACGCCGATCACGACCACATCTTTTTCAAGGTGGGCGTAAGCTCTGAGCTTCTGCGGCAGCACGATGCGTCCCTGCGCGTCGGGCTCGCACTTGGCGGCGTTGGCGAAGAGCGGGCGCATGGCCTTGGTCTTCGTATAGGGCAGGCTTTCAAACTTTTCGGTGAAGCGCGCCCAGGAGGCGTCGGAATAGACGCTCAGGCAGGAATCCATGCCCATGGTGACATAAAACGTGTCGCCGAGCTCCTCGCGCAGCTTCGCGGGGATAAAGAGCCGCCCCTTGGCGTCGATCGTGTGCTGATACTGACCCGTCACGGCGGCTCCCTCCTTTTTTCGGTCTGTTTTCGCATGCAGGGGGCACGAAAGCGCGGCCTTTTCTTCGCTTTGGAAAAAGCCGTGCTGCGTCCTTCCTGATGCTTATGTGGGAAAATAAACCATTTTCATGGTATGATACACCACTTTCCCCCACCTTTGTTTTGAGTATACGAGATTCACATAAAAAATGCAAGCAGAAATTTCCCTGAGATTTCAAGCCTTTCCCCGCTTTTTCCTGTGAAAAATCAGCGAGCATGCCGCCATTTTAAAACGTATGTTTCATTTTTATTTTGAGCAAAAAAAGGACCGCCACAAGATATTGTGGCGGTCCTTTCTACTATGTCCAAATATAGATTATGTCTACCAAAGGTGTCGGTTTTTGTCGATTCTGACAAAATTTTATCCGTTCTGTGCCTGTTTTTCAGCTGACTGTGCCAGCTCCTCGCGACGCTTCTGCATCTGCTCGGCAGAGGCGGCGCGGAAGCGCACACGGGACTGCTTGACCTCCTCGAGCGCCATCTGAATGGCCTCCTCGGTGCGGCGCAGCGCATCCTCGGTGTACTCGTTGGCCACGCGGTACATTTCGCGCGAGCGGTCCTCAGCCTTTTTGATGATCTCATGACTCTTTTCGCGGGCAATGCCAAGCACCTCGGTCTCGGAGACCTTGTTCTTCGCGTCCTGCTCGGCCTGCTGCATCATGCGCTCGACGTCGCGCTTGGCGGCCTTGACATAGTCCTCCTTCGCGCGGATGAGCTCCTGCGCGCGCGACAGCTCCACCGGCAGCTGGGCGCGGATCTCGTCGAGCAGGTCAAGCGCCTCGTCGCGGTTCAGAATGCACTTGTCGCTTGTCAGCGGCGCGTTCTTCGCGCCGTCGATCATCTCGTAAAGCATATCTAAAAGATGCTGCACATCATTGTTCGCCATGGTCTTCTCTCCATCCTTTCACAAGCTCCACCGCGCGCAGCGGCATATATTTTTCAAGGTCTTGTCCGTATTTGATCATTTCGCGTACCATCGTGGAGCTGATGTGCTGGTACTTCGGCTCCGCGATCAGCAGCACCGTTTCGAGCGCGCCGTCTGACACATCGCGATAGATGAGCGAAAGCTGCTGCTCGGCGTCAAAGTCCACGCTGTTGCGTACACCGCGCACGAGAAACTGCGCATTTTTGCGCAGCGCGTAGTCGGTCAGAAGTCCGCCGCCGAGCTCAGCTTCCACATTGGGAAACTCCTCGACGCTCGCGCGCATGAGCGCGAGCTTCTGCTCGTCGGTGAACATCGGGTGCGTCTTCGTCCCGTTCGGCACGATGGACACGTACACGCGGTCGAAGAGCTTCGACGCACGCGCGATGATGTCCTGATGTCCGATCGTCACGGGGTCGAACGAGCCGGGAAACACTGCGATCCTCATGCCTCTTCCTCCCCCTCGCGGTGATAGATGCTCACCTTGATCTTGCCGTAGCGGTACTCGCGGTACAGGCTGTACGGCGAGGGAAGCTCGGGCAGCGTCTGGTTCTGCGGACTTTCCGCGACCATTATACCATGGGGCGATAAAATGTCAAACTGCGCGATCTTTTCCATCGCCTGCTCGATCAGTCCGCTTTCATACGGCGGATCAAGGAAGATGATGTCAAACCTTCCGCTCTGCGTGCCGAGCGCGGCGAGCGAATCGCCGCAGACGACCTGTGCGTTTTCTTCCAGATGGCACAGCGCGAGGTTTTCGCGCACGAGCTTGACCGCGTCCGCGCGTTTGTCGACAAAAAGCGCGCTTTTTGCACCGCGTGAGAGCGCTTCGATGCCAAGCTGTCCCGTGCCCGCGAAAAGGTCGAGCACGCGCGCATCCTCCACGTCGAACTGGATACAATTAAAAATACTTTCCTTGACCTTGTCGGTCGTCGGACGGGTCTCCATGCCCTTGAGCTCGCCCAGCCGCCGTCCGCGCGCCGAGCCTGTGATGACTCTCATGTTTATCCCTCCGCAGCGCCCCAAAGAGGGCGCAATGAACTCGTTAGTTTCCATAATACGTGAAGTTCCGTTTATTTTCAATAGAGTCCTTGACATTTTCCCGCATTTTACGCAAAATATTTTCTCTTGTTATTCTGCACCGCTTCGTATATAATGATATGGTCATATCATATCGACCAGGGAGAAAGGAGTATCTTCCATGATCAGGCTACAAACCGAAAAGGGCGAAGTCAGCATTTCCGACGCCGCCCTGTCTAATATCACCGGCGCCGCGGCCACAAGCTGCTTTGGCGTCAAGGGCATGGCCTACCGCTCGATGACCGACGGGCTCGTCCACCTGCTGCGCCGCGAGGCGATGAGCAAGGGCGTGCGCATCATTTCCCACGAAGAGGGGGACATTTCCATCGAGCTGCACATCGTTGTGGAGCATGGCGTGAACATCGCCGCCGTCTGCCGCTCCATCATCAATCAGGTGCGCTATATGGTCAGCGAAAACACCGGCGCAAGCATCCGCAGCATCGACGTTTGCGTCGACAGCATGAATATGTAAAAACCGAGGAGGACGTCATCCTATGCACGATACCATCAATGGTGCCATGTTCAAGGAGATGCTGCTCTTCGGCACCGTCTCCATCGCACAGGCACAGCAATCCATCAATGATTTAAATGTATTCCCCGTTCCCGACGGCGACACGGGCACGAACATGAGCCTTACCATTCAGACCGCGGCGCAGGAGCTCAAGAAGATCGAGCCCGCGACAGTCGATCAGGCCGCCTCTGTCACAGCGTCCGCGCTGCTGCGCGGCGCGCGCGGCAACTCCGGCGTCATTCTGTCGCTTCTGTTCCGCGGCATCTCCAAGGAACTCAAGGGCTGCAAGGAGGCCGACGGCACGGCATTCGCCGCCGCGCTGCAGGAGGGCGTCGCCGCGGCGTACAACGCCGTGATGAAGCCCGCCGAGGGCACGATACTGACCGTTTCGCGTCTCGCCGCCGAGCGTGCCGCGAACGCGGCCGAGGAGCACAACAGCGTCGAGTACGTCATCGAGCAGGCCATCGCCCAAGGCGAGATCACGCTTGCGCAGACGACCGACATGAACCCCGTGCTCAAAAAGGCCGGCGTCGTCGACGCGGGCGGCAAGGGCTTCCTGCTGATCCTCAGCGGCATGCTCAGCGCGCTTCGCGGTGAGGAGCGCCCCGAGCTCACCGAAGACGCCGCGCAGGAGAAGGCCGATTTCGCCATGCTCAACGAAGAGGACATCACCTTCACGTTCGATACCGTGTTTATCGTCCGCAAGAGCGGGCGCAGCATCGAGCCGTTCCGCCGCTTCCTCGACGGCATCGGCGATTCGCTCGTCATCGGCGAAGACGACGAGGCCTTCAAGGTCCACGTCCACACCGACATCCCGGGCGAGGCGCTGACCGAGGCGCAGAAGTACGGCACGCTCGAACTCGCGAAGATCGAGAACATGCGTACGCAGGCCCAGCAGCTCGCCGCCGGCGGCAAGGCCCAGTCCACCGACGACCTTGAGGCCATCGAGCAGGAGCTCGAAGCCGCCGAGCACGAAAACGCCGGTGAAGCGGAGCCCGAAAAGGACTTTGGCTTCCTCGCGGTCTGCGCGGGCGAGGGGCTTGCGAACGTCTTCACCGACCTTGGCGCCGACGGCGTCATCAGCGGCGGCCAGACGATGAACCCCTCGACCGAGAGCATCCTCAAGGAGATCAAGAAGGTCCGCGCGCACACCGTTTTTGTGCTGCCGAACAACAAGAACATCATCATGGCCGCGCAGCAGTGCATCGGCCTGACCGAGAAAAAGGTCGTCGTCATCCCCACCGCTTCCATCCCGCAGGGCGTGAGCGCGATGATGGCTGTCGATCCCGACATGAGCGACGCAGACGCCATCGCCAAGGCGATGACGGACGCCGCGCAGTGCGTCTCCACCGCGCAGATCACCTACGCCGCGCGCAACTCCGACTTTGACGGCTTCGACATCCACGAGGGCGACTATCTGGCGCTTCTGGACGGCAAGCTGCTCGGCACCGACCGCGACGTCTCCGCGCTGCTCGACGGGCTCTCCGACGAGGCCGCGTCCCGTGATGCAGAGTTCATCACCGTCTTCTACGGCGAGGATGTAAACGAAGAAGACGCGCACAAGGCGTGCGACGCCTTCACCCGCAAGTGTCCGGACGCCGAGGTCAATCTGATCTGCGGCGGCCAGCCGGTCTACTACTATATCATCTCGATCGAATAACCCAAACGCAGCAAAGCGGAGCAGGTTTTCTCCTGCTCCGCTTTTTTCCGCCCGTCAGACGTTCATCTTCCTCCCGAGGAGCTTCATCAAAAGCTCGGCGTGGCGGTATTCGTCTTCGCTCATCGCCGCAAACAGCTTGCCGAGGCACAGGTCCAGCGTCTCCTCTCCCGCGCGGGCGTAGTTGTAGCCCGCGCAGGCTTCCGCGTGGTAGAGGCTGCGCAGCAGTGCGCAGAGGTCGCACATGTCCGGCTGCTCCACGCACACACGCGGGCAGTAGGCCTTGCCGGTGATTAAGTAGATCGCGGCGGCCAGATCGCGCGCATGGCGCTTTTCGTCCTCGCTCAGCGCGCGGAATGCGCGCGCCAACTCGCGCCGCGGCGTGCAGGAGGCGAGATAGGCGTACACCTGCGCGTCGCCGAGCTCCTCGCGCAGAAAGCCCTGCAGCACCTCGACCGATACGCTCGCCTCGCTGCCCATGCAGCAGGGGTCCGCCTCCGCGCCCGGGAGCGTGAGCTCGCTATTCTGTGTGCTTATCTGCGTGTTTGCGTTGTCCGCCATCGGATATGGGTCCTCCCCCGGCGCGACGCGCTTCCACACCTCGCGGCACGCTTCATAGTCGCAGGCGCAGGGCTTTTTCATTTCCGTCATGTTCTTCTTCCCCTTTCCGGAACGATTCTCGTCTCTATCCTATGCGTGCATTTTTTAGGCGTGCAGAACCGATATTTCCCTATTTCCCGCAGGGAAAAAGAAAATCTTGAAAATCGCACCTCTTTCGTTGATTTTTTCCATTTTTTCTGGTAAACTACATTTGTTTTGTATTTTTGCGCATTTTGTTGCATTTGCAACTTTTCATTTCCTGCCATTCAGTCCATACTAAAGATCAGCAATGGCAGCTTCTGTAAGGAGGTCTTCTTTTCATGCTGGAACTGAAGCACATCACCTATACCGTCTCCACCCCCGAGGGGGAGCAGACGATCCTAAACGACATTTCCATCGACATTCCCGACCGCAAGCTCATCGTCTTCACCGGCCCCAACGGCGGCGGCAAGACGACGCTCGCCAAGGTCATCATGGGCCTCGTCACGCCGACGGGCGGCCAGATCCTCTTCAACGGTCAGGACATCACGCACCTCGGCATCACTGAGCGTGCGCGGCTTGGCATCAGCTACGGCTTTCAGCAGCCGCCGCGCTTCAAGGGCATCACGGTGCGGAATCTTCTGACCATCGCCTCGGGCGATGAAAACCTCAGCAAGGACAAGTGCTGCAAGTACCTCACGCAGGTGGGCCTCTGCGCCAACGACTATCTCGACCGCGAGGTCGATGTCTCCCTCTCCGGCGGCGAGGTCAAGCGCATCGAGATTGCGACGCTGCTTGCCCGCGGCAGCGAGCTGATGATCTTCGACGAGCCCGAGGCCGGCATCGACCTGTGGAGCTTCGCCCGCCTGACCGAGACGTTCGAGCAGCTGCGCCAGCGCGAGCTGGCGACGATGATCATCATCTCGCATCAGGAGCGCATCATCCAGCTCGCCGACGAGATCGTCGTCGTGGGCGGCGGCGAGCTCAAGCATCGCGGCAGCACAAAAGAAATTTTTCCGCTCATCATGGCGGACACGCTGGGTTCCTGCCCAGTGCTGAACAAGTAAGGAGGTAGTACACAATATGATCACTGAGATCGACGCTTCCCTGCTTGAAAAGATTGCCGATCTGACGGGCAAGCCTGCCGGCGCGTTCAACATCCGAAAAGACAGCGGCTGCGAGGCCCGCCAGTCCACCGAGCACATCGCCATCGACCCGCAGTCCGAGGGCAAAAGCGGCATCATCATCCGCATCAAGGACGGCACGAAGGGCGAGCAGTGCCATATCCCTGTCATCATCAGCAAGAGCGGCGTGACCGAAATGGTCTACAACGACTTCTATGTCGGCGAGAACTGCGACGTCGAGATCGTCGCAGGCTGCGGCATCCACAACTCCGGCTGCAACGAGAGCCGCCACGACGGTATCCACACATTCTATGTCTCCAAGAACTCCCACGTGCGCTACGTGGAAAAGCACTATGGTGAGGGCGACGGCAGCGGCGAGCGCGTAATGAACCCCACCACGATCGTCTACCTTGACGAGGGCGCGAGCATCCAGATGGAGACTGTGCAGATCCGCGGCATCGACTCCACCGTGCGCAAGACGAAGATCGTCTGCGGCAAGGACGCCGAGGCCGTCATCACCGAGCGCTTACTCACCCACGGCAAGCAGCACGCCGAGAGCGACATGGAGATCGAACTGAACGGCGAGGACTCCCGCGGCCGCGTCATCTCCCGCTCTGTCGCGCAGGACGAGTCCAAGCAGGTCTTCCACCCCGTGGTCATCGGCAACAGCAAGTGCTTCGGCCATGTGCAGTGCGACTCGATCATCATGGGCAAGGCCACGATCGAATCCATCCCCGCCATCACGGCGAATTCGACCGACGCGCAGCTCATCCACGAGGCTGCCATCGGCAAGATCGCGGGTGACCAGCTCTTAAAGCTCCAGACCCTGGGACTCACCGAGGAAGAAGCCGAGGACACGATCCTCAAGGGCTTCCTCGCCTGAAAAACTTGAAAGAGATAACGAAAAAGCACGATGCCCGAGTTGGGGCATCGCGCTTTTTCTGTTGCTGTGTTGTATCAATCGGTGAAATCAGGATAACCGTCTTTGAGAGACTCATCATAGATCGCGCGCTCGCCGCCGATGAATTTGGGGCGCGTCCGCGCGGCCAGCACAATGGCCTGACCGATGCGGTTCTGCTTCAGGCGAACGGGAACGGCAACCTTTTTGAGGTGCATGCCGATCAGCGTGCCGCCGATATCAAGTCCGGCGTCAGCGCGAATCTCTTCAAGCGCCACAGGATGGTGGAACGCCTGATACGCAGCCGTCGCAAACGAGCTGCCCGCCTTGGGCTGAGGCAGAACGTTGACGATCTCGCCGTTCGGCACGGCCTCGTGCTCCACGATCAGCGCGCGGTTCAGATGCTCGCAGCACTGGGCGGCGATATACACGCCCATGGGCGAAAACACGCCGGATAGTCCACGGAAGATGGCGTCCGCCACCTCCGGCGTCGACCAGCTGCCGACCTGATGTCCGACGACCTCGCTCGTGCTGCATCCGACAACAACGATCTGCCCACGGCGCAGATGGGCGATCTCCGCGAGCTCACGCGCCGCCTCCGCCGCCTCCCGCTCCGCCTGTTCCACCAGACGATGATTTTCTACCTCATGTACGATTCCCGCCATGATCTGACACCTCTTTAGAAATTTTTATGCCAGCTTCTCCGTCACCTTGGCGCGCTCAAGCACCGTGACCAGCAGCACGCCGACCACGAGGCCGACCGCGCCCTGAAAGATGTTGCCGGGGATGCTCGCCGCAGCGGCAAGGCCCTTGCCCAGCAAGAGAGAAGCGTAGCCGAAATAGCCGAGCACCATGATGATCTCGCTCACAACGCCGCCAGCGATGCGAGAAGGCGCAGTGCGGCCCATCTTTTCATACATCAGCGCAGCGACCAGCGCCATCAGGCCCTTGATGATAAGCGTGCCCGGAGCGTAGTGCGCATAGCCAAGGAAAATGTCTGCCAGCATCGAGCCGATGCCGCCCGCCGCAAAGCCATACCAAGGGCCCAGCAGCCAGCCGGACAGCAGCACGAAGCAGTCGCCCAGATTCACATAGCCCTGCATCGGAGAGGGGATCTGCACGACCATCGTCGCCACGCAGACAAGAGCCGCAAGAAGCGCGGCAAGGACAAGCTTTCTGATCTTTTTATCGTTCATGATTGGGTGCTCCTTTGTTTTGGTCGTTGGCCGTATTATATCCTGTCCTGGTATTATTCATATAGTCAAAACAAAACAAATTATGCAGACCAGATTTGTCCTGAGCTGGAAAAAAACGGCGCAGCCAAGGCTGCGCCGCTCGCTTAAAAGGGGTTAGTCCTCCTTGGTCTCCTCGGCTTCCGAAGGCTCCTTGGATTCCTCCGCGGCGGGCGCTTCCTCTTCCGCGTCCTTCTCGATGGTCACCTCAATGACGGGCTCCTGCGCCTTCTTGGCGGCGGCAGCCTCGGCCTTGGCGGCCTCGTAAGCGGCGAGCTTCTCCTGAGATGCCTTGATGGCCGCGACGATATCGGCGACCGCCTCGGGCGCGTCGCCTTCGAGCGTGGAGACATACCACTCGCCGATGGCGCGGTAATTCTTGTCCATGCTGCGGCGCTCAGACGCCATCTCATACTCGGTCTTCGCCTTATCGGCAACGGCATTTGCCTTTTCACCGGCAACGGCCGCGACCTGCTGTGCCTTTTCGGTCGCCACAAACGCGACATCCTGAACTTTCTTGCTGAAGTTATCGAAAAATGCCATAATACTTTCTCCTTTCAAACCGTATCCTCGGGTTTGTTATTGACAGTATAAGCTACAGGGGCTTTCATTTCAATGGATACTTTTTAATAAATGTATTAATTTTTTATGACAGCGCCCTATTTCTTTTCGACCCAGCCCTGCGCGCAGCCGACGGCACGCTTCCAGCCGCGGTACAACTCCTCACACTCGTACTGCGCCCGTTTGGGAGTGAAGACGCGCTCGCTGTATCGAAGCTCTCGCAGCTCGTCCAGATCCTTCCACACGCCCGCGGCCAATCCCGCGAGCGACGCCGCGCCAAACGCCGTCGTCTCGACCATCGCGGGCCGGTCGACCGGAATACGCAGCAGATCTGCCTGGAACTGCATCATCAAATCGCTGACGCTCGCGCCGCCGTCGACGCGCAGGAGGGAAATTTCGCAGCCCGCATCCTGCCGCATGGCGGTCATCAGGTCGGTGACCTGATAGGCGATGGACTCGAGCACCGCGTGGGCAAAGTGCGCCTTCGTCGTGCCGCGCGTGATGCCCACGACGCAGCCGCGCGCGTACATATCCCAGTACGGCGCGCCAAGGCCCGTGAACGCGGGCACTAAGTAAATGCCGCCGCTGTCTGGGACGGATTCTGCCAGAATGTCGCACTCGTGCGAGGTCGAAATGACCTGCAGCTCGTCGCGCAGCCACTGGATGGCCGAGCCCGCGTTGAAGACGCTGCCCTCGAGCGCGTAGGTCGTCTCGCCATTTAAGCTCCAGCCCACGGTCGTCACCAGTCCCGCCCGCGAGCGCACCGGCGTATCGCCGACGTTCATCAGCGTGAAGCAGCCCGTGCCGTAGGTGTTCTTCGCCTGCCCGCGCGTAAAGCAGCCCTGCCCAAACAGCGCCGCCTGCTGGTCACCCGCCGCGCCGCAGATCGGCACGCCCGCAAGCTCCTCGAGCCCTTCGATGCCCTCCGCCACCGTGCCATAGACCTCAGAGTTGGACACGGGTCGCGGCAGAATGCTCATTGGGATGTCCAGCAGCGCGCAGAGCTCTTCATCCCACGAAAGCGTGTGGATGTTGAAGAGCATCGTACGGCTGGCGTTCGAGTAGTCCGTCACGTGGACCCTGCCGCCTGTCAGCTTCCAGATGAGCCATGTCTCCACCGTGCCGAATAAAATTTCGCCGCGTTCGGCCTTCTCCCGCGCGCCGGGGACATGGTCGAGCAGCCACTTGATCTTCGTCGCGGAAAAGTAGGCGTCGATGTGCAATCCCGTTTTCTCCGCCACCAGCTCACTCACACCGCGCTTTTCGCGAAGAGAATCCGCGATGTCCGCCGTGCGGCGGCACTGCCAGACGATGGCGTTGTGGATGGGCTCACCCGTCGCGCGGTCCCACAAAATCGTCGTCTCGCGCTGATTCGTGATGCCGACCGCCGCGACCGCGCGGCCAAGACCCGATTCGCGCAGCGCCTGCGCGGCGACGGCGCGCTCGCTCTCCCAAATCTCGTTCGGGTCGTGCTCGACCCAGCCGGGCTGCGGATAATACTGCTGAAACGGCTGCTGCGCGTGTCCGCCGACGCTGCCGTCGCGCCCGAACAGAATGGCGCGCGAGCTGGTCGTGCCCTGATCAAGCGCCAAAATATACCGCTGCATGAAGATACCCCCTTGTTCATTTGGACCGTCTTATGCTATACTAATAAATAAGATTATATCATGCAGGAGGGTTTTGCGCCATGGCTATTTGCAGGGAATTTTACTTCCCCTCGTCGGACGGCTCCTCGCGCATTCATGCGGCGGAGTGGACGCCCGAGAGCGGTGAAATCGTCGGCGTTTTACAGATCGCGCACGGCGTGGCGGAATACGGCATGCGCTACGCGCCGTTCGCCGAGTTCATGACCGAGCACGGCTTTGCCGTCGTGGCGAACGACCACCTCGGCCACGGCCTTTCCGCCGAGAAGGACGCCGACACGCTCTACTTCGGCCCGCACGACGGCTGGAAGCATGTCGTGGACGATATGTACGCCCTGCGCTGCCGCACGAAGGAAAAATATCCCGATGTTCCCTATTTTCTCATGGGCCACTCGATGGGCTCGTTCCTGACGCGCACCTATCTCATCCGCTACCCCGGCACCGTCGACGCCGCCATCATCATGGGCACGGGGCACCAGTCCCCCGCGATCGTCGCGGGTGGGCGCGCCATCGCCAAGGCTGCGGGCAAGCGCCATGGCTTCAAGGCGCACTCTCCTCGCGTAGAGGCACTGGCCTTCGGCGCGTACAACAAGGCGTTCGCGCCCAACCGCACGGAGGTCGACTGGCTCAGCGCGAGCGACAACAATGTCGACGCCTACATCGCCGACCCCCTCTGCGGGCAGAAGGCGAGCATCGGCCTTTTCTACGAGATGCTCGGCGGCATCCGCTTCATCAGCACGCCGAAAAATATCGCGTCGATGAACCTCAACACGCCCATTCTCTTCATCTCCGGCGACAAGGACCCCGTCGGCGAGATGGGCAAGGGCGTCAGGCGCGCATACGAGGCCTTCCGCCACGCCGGTGTGCGCGATGTGGAATGTAAGCTCTATCAGGGCCTGCGGCACGAGATTTTGAACGAAGACTGCCGCGCGGTCGTTTATAATGACCTATGGAGCTGGATCGAAAAGCATTTATAACTTCAAAGCAGCGGCAAAGCCGCTGCTTTGAGAAAGTTTCACTGCGTTCTGCGCCTCGGTTCCCTCGGCACTCTCGCTGTGCAAAGAGTCATTTCCGACGCACCGGTCGCCGGAAATGACGATCAAAATTATTTCGCGTCTGCGGACGTGAACACTATTAAGAAGCCGAATCGTCAGGCGGTTCGTCTTCTTCTTTGAAAGAGCGTTCGCAGCGTTAAAGCGTCGATGTCGTGCGTCGTGAGCAGGACGCGCGTGGTCAGGATGACGTCGAGCATGACGAGGAACACTGCAAGCGCCGCGGCCTCGTCGGGAGGCCTCGCAGCATAGCTCTCCAATACCGGCTGCACACAGCGCACGGCAAGCATTGACAATATCCCCCAGCAGATGGAAAACGGCAGGCAGATGCGGCCGTTCACGTCGCATTTGGTCGAAGTGTAATCCCAGAACTGCACTTGAAACAGCTTTTCATAGCCCCAGTGCACGGCGTATTCCACTGTCGTCGCCGCGAGCATGCCGAGTAAAATCTGCTCCCACGCGCCCGGAAGTCTCTCTGCCCCCAGCAATAAAATTGTGACCATCGCAAAGCCGTACACCGGACACAGCGGCAGGAACACAAAGCACCGCCGCAGCCGGTGGCCCGACCTTGTCGCCGCGGCGAAGAGCTTTTCAAGGCAATAGCCCAAAAAGCTGTAAGCAAACCAATACCAGATATAACTCATTTCTGCCTCCGCGTCCGTTTTTTTCAGTATGGCTCGCGCGGATGGAAAAATGCGTGCCGCGCGCGTTGCAAAGCGCGGCGAATCATGGTAAAATGGCAAAAAATCGACAGGAGAACACAACTATGCCTGATACGTGGGAAGCTCTGGAACACGACTGTAAAAATTGCCGCGAATGCTCGCTGTGGGAGACGCGCACGAACGTCGTCTTCGGCGTAGGCAACCGGAACGCTGAAGTTTTATTCATCGGCGAAGGTCCCGGCGCGAACGAGGACGCGCAGGGCGTGCCGTTCGTCGGCAGGGCCGGTCATCTGCTCGACGACATGCTTGAGATCATCGGCCTCAAGCGCGACGACGTGTATATCGCGAATATCGTCAAGTGCCGCCCGCCGGAAAACCGCGACCCTCTCGGCGTAGAGCAGGACGCCTGCATCGGCTATCTGCGCCGTCAGGTCGCGCTGCTGCGGCCGAAGATCATCGTCTGCCTCGGGCGCATCGCGGCCATGCGCATCATCAAGCCTGACTTCAAGATCACGCGCGAGCACGGCCAGTGGTTTGAAAAGAACGGCTTCCAGATGATGGCCGTCTACCACCCCGCGGCGCTACTGCGCGATCCGCGCCGCCGGCCCGAGTCGTTCGAGGATTTCAAGGGCTTACAGCAGAAGATCAATGAGCTTTGCGAACACACGCATGCCATTTCCTAATGTAATCAGCATGCTTTTCGGTGCAGTGCCCTGCCAAATTTCTACATAAATAGTGTTTTTTGGATAAAAATGCTATTGACGGCCATTTTTGTGTGTGCTATATTACTACCATCCTTTTTGAAAGGACTTGGAGCTTAAGTGATGAAGACTGTTGTAAGCAACGTTGCATATCGCTTTTACTATTATTCTTACTTTTACTTTAAGAACAAGGTAAGAGCGATTTGTGATGCCCGTAGCTGAAAGGTCTTTCGAACCAACACTTGAAGATCACTTCAAAAAGAGTTGAGTCAAGGAACCCGCCGTATGGACCACAAGTCCTTACAGCGGGTTTTATTGTTATCAGCGACAAATGAAATTGGAGGAAAAAAAGCATGAACACCAAACGCATCATTTCTCTCGTTGCCTCTCTTGCCCTCGTTCTCAGCCTGAGCGTGGGTCTGACCGGCTGCGGCAGCAAGACCACGGACGACAGCAATCAGGACGCCAGCACCGACGGTGAAGGCGCCAAGTACACCGTCGGCATCTGCCAGCTCGTGCAGCACGACGCGCTCGACGCCGCCACCCAGGGCTTCATCGACGCGCTGAACGAGGCTCTGCCCGGTCAGGTCGAGTTCCAGAACAAGAACGCCTCCGGCGACAGTGCCAACTGCTCCACCATCGTCAACGGCTTTGTCTCCGACGGCGTTGACCTCATTATGGCGAACGCCACCGCGGCGCTGACCGCTGCCGCTGCCGCCACGAGCGACATCCCCATCCTCGGCACCTCCATCACCGCTTACGGCGTTGCCCTTGACATCGACGACTTCAACGGCACTGTCGGCGGCAACATCTCCGGCACCTCCGACCTCGCCGACCTCGAGGCCCAGGCCAACATGATCACCGAGTGGTTCCCCGACGCCACGAAGGTCGGCCTGCTGTTCTGCTCCGCCGAGCCCAACTCCCGCTATCAGATCGAAGAAGTCGCCAAGTACCTGTCCGACAAGGGCATTGAGACTCAGGAGTTCGCCTTCACCGACACGAACGATGTCGCTTCCGTGACCCAGTCCGCTGCCGACTACGCTGACGTTGTCTACATCCCCACCGATAACACCGCCGCCTCCAACACCGAGGCCATCGCGAATGTTCTCGTCCCCGCGGGCGTGCCCGCCATCTGCGGCGAAGAGGGCATCTGCAAGGGCTGCGGCGTCGCGACCCTCTCCATCAGCTACTATGACCTCGGCGTGACCACCGGTAAGATGGCCGCCAAGATCCTGACCGGCGAGGCCGACATCTCCGAGATGCCCATCGAGTTCACCGAGGCCGCCCCGAAGTACAACGCCTCCATGTGTGAGACGCTCGGCATCACCCCGCTGGACGGCTACACCGCCATTGAGGAATGATCTGAACGCTTCCCCCCGCAGGCAGGGACGGGCTTTTGCCCGTTCCTGCCTCAACAAGAGATAGGAGGAGAGAACCCATGAGTTTTCTTTCATCGCTGATGAACGCCCTGCCCGGCGCTGCCGCGCAGGGTCTCGCCTGGGGCATTATGGCCATTGGCGTTTACATCACCTTCCGCATTCTGGACGTGGCGGATCTGACCGTCGACGGCTCGCTGGCCACCGGCGGCGCTGTCTGCGTCATGCTGATCCGCGGCGGCTTCAATCCTTGGATTGCCCTGCTGTGCGCGATGCTCGCCGGTATGCTGGCAGGCCTCGTCACCGGTCTTTTTCACACCCGCTGCGGCATTCCGGCCATTCTCGCCGGTATCCTGACGCAGCTGGCGCTGTATTCGATCAATCTGCGCATCATGGACAGCAAGGCAAACCAGGCGCTGAGCGTTGACAAGTACCCGCTGCTGCTCTCGCAGCGCTATGTGCGCGAGCTCTCGATGAACAATCCCCTGCCGCTGCTGATTATCTTCACGGTCGCGGTCATCGCCATTCTCTACTGGTTCTTCGGCACGGAGAAGGGCAGCTCGCTGCGCGCGACCGGCGCGAACCCCCATATGGCGCGCGCACAGGGCATCAACACAAACTCCAACATCGTGCTGGGCCTGATGGTCTCGAACGGCCTTGTCGCCCTCTCGGGCGCGCTGCTGGCGCAGTATCAGGGTTCGAGTGACATCAACATGGGCCGCGGCGCCATCGTCATTGGCCTTGCCGCCGTCATCATCGGCGAGGTCATTTTCGGCAAGATCTTCACGAACTTTGGCCTTACGCTGCTGGCCGTCTCCATCGGCGCGATCATCTACTACATCGTGCTCCAGATCGTGCTGCAGCTCGGTCTGAACACCAACGACTTAAAGCTCATCACGGCGCTGATCGTGGCGGTCTTCCTCGCCATTCCCTACTGGAAGAGCAAGATGTTCCGCCGCAAGGTACAGCCCCAGAGCGCAAAGAACGGAGGCAACGGCCATGCTTGAACTCAAGGAACTTTATAAAACCTTTAACCCCGGCACCATCAACGCCAAGACCGCGCTGAGCGGCCTGAGCCTGACGCTGAACGACGGCGACTTCGTCACCGTCATCGGCGGCAACGGCGCGGGCAAGTCCACGATGCTCAACGCCACCGCCGGCACGTTCTTTGTCGACTCCGGCAAGGTCATTATCGACGGTGCTGACGTCACGAATCTTCCCGAGCACAAGCGCGCGGCGTTCATCGGCCGCGTGTTCCAGGACCCGATGATGGGCACCGCCCCCTCAATGCAGATCGAAGAGAACCTCGCCCTCGCCGCCCGCCGCGGCCAGAGACGCGGTCTTGCCTGGGGCGTGACGAAGGAAGAAAAGGAGCAGTACCGCGAGCTTTTAGGCGGTCTCGGCCTCGGCCTTGAATCCCGCCTGACCACGAAGGTCGCGACGCTCTCCGGCGGTCAGCGTCAGGCGCTCACGCTGCTGATGGCGACGCTCAAGCGTCCTAGGCTGCTGCTTCTCGACGAGCACACCGCAGCGCTCGACCCGAAGACCGCCGCTAAGGTCATGGAGCTCACCGACCGCATCGTGCGCGAGGGTCAGCTCACCACGCTGATGATCACGCACAATATGCGCGACGCCATCCAGTACGGCAACCGCCTCATCATGCTGCACGATGGCCGCGTCATCCTTGACATTGCGGGCGAGGATAAGAAGAAGCTGACCGTGCCCGACCTTCTCGAGCAGTTCACAAAGGCCAGCGGCGACGAATTCGCCAACGACCGCGCGATCCTCTCCTGAGATTTTCCCTCTCTCCTCTGCAAGACGCAAAAAAGAGCCCGGACTTCAAAAGTCCGGGCTCTTTTCTTATTCTTTTTCACGCTCCCCGCAGCACGACCTCGACGATGCCCACATCGTCGGTGTCTGGGTAGAAGTTGACCTGCCACGGCTCGGTGAAGCCGGGGTCGACCTCCTCCTGCACAGACCGCACCATGTCGCGGATGCCGTCGCGGTCAGACGTGAAGTACGTAAAGCGCACGGCAATGCGGCTGAGCGCGCCCTCGCGCGCCGTCAGGCGCAGAAGATCGGGGAGCGCTTCGGTACTCGTCGCAGTGACGATGTTCGCCTGCTCTTCCGCTGTGCGGCGGTAGCCGAGGCGCACGTACATCTCATAGTAACTGCGCTCCTGCGTGTCGGTATAGCTGATATAGTCGAGAAGATAGGCTCCCAGCGCCGTCTCCTCCTGCACTTCCTTGCAGGCTTGCTCGGCCATGGCCGCGGCGTTGTCCTCGCTGTAAATGCGCACGACACCCTCTTCGCTGTGCTCGCCAAGGAGCAACAGCAGCGCGTTGACAAGGTCCTGATAGCTGTCGGCGCGCAGGGTGTCCGCGCCCTCGTTTTCCCAGTAGACCTCGCTGTGCGGCGCGGAAACGCTGTAGGAGCGCTCGAGCACGACGTTGCCGCCGCAGCCCGAGAGCGTCAGGCAGAGCGCCAGCGAAAGCGGAATGAACTTTTTGCGCACGGCGCTCCCCTCCTTTTCGATGAAACGATCTTTTCTCAGTAGCCGAGCGGCTCGTCGACGAGCACGACCTCGGTCTCGCAGCTGCGAATAGCCTCCCACAGTACGACAAGGCCGCGGCAGATGCGCTGCGGGCTCTTGCAGTCGTAGCAGCGGTCGGCGTTCACGGCGCAGGGCGTCTTGACGCCGAGGCGCTGAGCGTTTTTCGGCGCGGCGATGTTGCGGGCGCGCCAGAGTGCTTCGTCGTAAGTCGGCGCGATCTTGTTGCTGCCGGCGACGAACCACACCTTCTTGTGACCGTAGAGCGTCGAGGACACGCGGTTGCCCGTGCCATCGATGTTGATGATCTCGCCCGTTTCGGCAAGGCCGTTGGCCGAGAGCAGATAGTTGTCGCATATCGAAGCGTTTTTGAGCACCTCGACCGCGTCCATACCCTCCGGCACGTTCCAGTGGCTGAACATCGTGTTGTGCTTGCCGAGGCTTTCAAAAAGCCCCATCTGCGCGAGCGTCATGCTGCCGCCGAACGACACGCTCTCCCCGTCGATCTGCGCGTTCAGATAGTCCGCCGCTTCCTTCGCCGTCGCGAAGGCGGACACCTTGAAGCCGCGCTCTTTGAGATTCTTCTCCACCGTGGTAAAATCCATTTCTGCTTCCTCCTTGTATCCTCATATCCTTAAAGGTCCTGCGGGTCGTATTCGCCAAAGCCCTCGCCAAGCACCTCGCTCGCGTCGCAGACGACGAAAAAGGCGTCGGGGTCGAGCTCTTTAATATAGCGCTTGATCGAAACAGCCTCTTTTTTTCGCACCGCGCAGAACAGCATCGGCCGCTCCGCGCCCGTATAGCCGCCCTTGCCGTTCAGAAGCGTCACGCCCATGTCGCGCCGCAGCATCTCCTGCATGATCTCTTCATACTTGTCGCTGATGATGTAAGCGACCTTCGCCGTGTTCTGGCCGTAGACGACCAGGTCGAGCACCTTCGTCGTGATGTAGAGCGCCAGCGCGCCGTAGAGCGCGTTGTTAAGGCTGCGGAACACCGCAGCGTAGATCAGGATGATCGTCAGATCGATGCCGAGGCAGATGTTGCCGATCGACAGCCGCTCAACGTGCGACCGCACGATCCACGCGCCGAGCTCCGAGCCGCCGGTCGTCGTCTCCTCGCGGAATAAAAGGCCCGAGGCGATGCCGAGCGTCACGCCGCCGTACAGGCACGCGAGCAGCGGGTCCATGGGCGCAAATTCGTGGATCGCCGCGATGACGTCGATCAAAATGGAGCTCAGCGCCATCGTGTAGATGGACTTGCACAAAAACGCGAAGCCGAATTTTTTAAGTCCCACGATAAAAAGCGGCACATTGAGCACGATGACCATCGTACCGATGGGCAGCACGGGCGCAAAGAAATTGATGATCTGCGAGATACCCGTAAAGCCGCCTACGGTGAAGTCGTTCGGCGCATAGAACCAGTCGAACGACAGGGCGTACAGCACGCAGGCAAGCGTGACAATGATATAGCTTTCCACCTGCTCGCGCAGTTTTTTATTTTTCATAAACTTTTCTTCCCTCATATGTTTCTCTCATACAGCCATGAGCAAAACTCCAA
>CAVFND010000004.1:0-9766 GCA_963623615.1 Oscillibacter sp. ER4
CAAGTGCGCTCTGCCAGTCGTTGCAGTGGACAACGTCGGGCTTCTGCGGCAGGGACTTGAGCAGTTCCACCACCGCGCGGGAGAAAAAGGCGAAGCGCTCGCCGTCGTCATAGTAGCCGTAGAGCTCGCTGCGGCGGAAATACGTCTCGTTGTCAACAAAGTACCACGTGACGCCGTCGCGCTCGAGCGAAAAGAGCCCGCAGTAGACGCTGCGCCACGCAAGGCGCACGAACGTCCATTTCTCAAAGTGGAGCTGGCTGCCCCACTTGTCCTTCACGCGCTCGTAGAGCGGCAGAATAACGCTGACCTGCTCGCCAGCCTTGGCGAGCGCCTGCGGAAGGCTGCCGGCCACGTCCGCAAGGCCGCCCGTCTTGCAAAAGGGGACCGCCTCGCTCGTCACATACAAAATGTTCATGCGCAAACTCCTTTCTCCCGTTTGATTTTCTTTAGACAACGCTCCCCTTGCTCACGACGAGCGGGTAGCTCTCGTGTCCGATCAGCGTGCCGCCGCGGCGGATGTGGACGTCCTTGTCGGCGATGACGCAGCCGAGCGTCACGCCGTCCTCGACCACGGTGTTCTTAAAGAGGATACAGTTTTTGACCTGGCTCCCCTTACCGACCTTGACGCCCGGGAAGAGGATGCTCCCCTCCACGCTGCCCTCGATCTGGCAGCCGTCGGCGATCAGCGAATTGACGCAGCGCGAATTGGGCGCGATGTACGACGCCGCCTCGTCATCCTCTTTAGCAAGGATGGGCCGCTCGGCGCACAGAAGCTCAGAGCGGACGGCAGGGTCTAAAAGCTGCATGCTGCGCTCATAGTATTCCTGCACCGTGCGCAGCTGCGCGGCAAAGCCGTCCCACAAAAAGGCGCGCAGATCGAGCTTATCGCCCATGGCGCAGAGCACATCGCTGCGGAAGCTGTATTTATCCTGCGCGGCGCACTCGTCCACAAGGGAGATGAGAAGCTCGCGGCTCAGAAGATAGATTTCCAAGCTGCGGCAGCCGCTCGCCTTGTGCGGCGCGCAGCGCGTCTCGATGATGCGGCCCGCTTCGTTGACGGTGAAATAGGTGGCATTTTCCACAAACCGGCCGCTCTCGGTGCAGACGCAGGTGATGTCCGCGCCGCTCTCTAAGTGCGCGTCCAGCACATCCTGAAGCGGGAGGTTGATGATAAGGTCGCTGTCTGACAGGACGACGTACTTCTGCCGGATCTCGCGCAGATACGACCGCACGCCCGAGAGCGCTTCGAGCTTGCCGCGGAAGTTTTCTCCGCCGAAGCTGCGCGCGTCAGCGAAGGGCGGCAGCAGCTTGAGGCCGCCGTTCTTGCGCGCCATGTCCCACGTCTTGCCGTTGCCGATGTGGTCGAGCAGGCTCTGGTAGTTGCCGTGCAGCACGACGCCGACGTCTGTGATGCCCGCGCTCGCCATGTTGGAGAGCATGAAGTCGACCGCGCGGTAGCGCCCGCCGAACGGCACGGAGCCGGGCATGCGCTCCTCGGCCAGCTCGCGCAGACCGGGCGCTTTTTCATAGGCAAAGATGATGCCGTGCAATCCGTTCATCGTACCGTCTCCTTTCCGTCCACGCTGCGCATCCGGTTGGCGGGCAGCACATAATCGTCCGCGACCGCTGCGCCGGGGCCAAGCACTGTGATGCCCCACTGCTCCGGCGGCACCGCCTCGGGCGGCGCGCCGACAAAGGCGTGCTCGCCGACGACGCCGTTCTCGCCGATGATGGCGTAGGAGACGCGCGCGTCCTTTTTGACGACTGCGCCGGGCATCAGGATGGAATACTGGACGCTCGCGCCCTCCTCCACCGTGCAGCGCTCAGAGAGGACGGAGTTCTCCGCCTCGCCCTCGACCGTGCAGCCGCGCGCGACGACGCTGTGCTCCACGTGCGCGTTCTGCCCCAGATACGCCGGCGGCGCGGAGACAGAGCGGCCATAGATCGGCCAGTCCTTTTCCAAAAGATCAAGCCCGCTGCCGGTCGCGAGCATATCCATGTTCGCGTCCCACAGGGAATCGAGCGTGCCGACGTCCTTCCAGTAGCCGGAGAAGCGGTACGCCGCCATCTTTTCCCCATTTTTCAGCATCTTGGGGATGATGTTTTTGCCGAAGTCGTTGCTGCTCGCCTCGTCGCTCTCGTCCTCGATGAGGTACTGACGCAGCTTCTTCCACGTGAAAACGTAAATGCCCATCGACGCGAGATTGCTCTTGGGGTGCGCGGGCTTTTCCTCGAATTCCGTGATCGTGTCGTTTTCGTCCACGTTCATGATGCCAAAGCGCGGCGCATCCTCCCAGGGCACCTCCATGACGGAGATGGTGCAGTCCGCGCCCGCTTTTTTGTGGTGGGCGAGCATTTTGGCGTAGTTCATCTTGTAGATGTGGTCGCCCGAGAGGATGAGAACATACTCGGGGTCGTACATGTCGACAAAGCCGATGTTCTGGAAGATGGCGTTCGCCGTGCCCTTGTACCACGACGCGCCGCCCGCACTCTGATACGGCGGTAGGATATGTACGCCGCCGTCCGAGCGGTCGAGATCCCACGGCTGACCCGAGCCGATGTAGCGGTTGAGCTCCAGCGGGCGGTACTGCGTCAGGACGCCGACGGTGTCGATACCCGCGTTGGCACAGTTCGAGAGCGGAAAGTCAATGATGCGGAATTTGCCGCCAAACGGCACGGCGGGCTTCGCCATATTCTCCGTGAGCACATAGAGCCGGCTGCCCTGCCCGCCGGCAAGCAGCATGGCGATACATTCTTTCTTCACGCTTGTTCTCTCCTTTTTGTTTCTTCTCGTCCTGTCACAGATCGGACGGCTCGCTTGTCGGTTCTTTTTCCTCCTGCCATTCGCCCTCGCCCGCGAAGAACACCGCGCCGAGCGGCGGGATGGTCACGCGCAGCGAGCAGGGCCTGCCGTGCGAGGGGACAGACTCGGTCAAAAGCGCTCCCTCGTTGCGCCAGTCGCCCGTACCGCCGTATGCGGGTAGGTCGGTCGTGAACACCTCGCGGTACGTCTTTTTCGGCGGCACGCCGAAGCGGTAGTCCGCGCGCCCGACGGGCGAGAAGTTGACCGCCGCGATGAGCTCGCGGCCCTTCCGATCGCGCCGGACGAAGACGACAACGTTGTTGTGGTTGTCGTCGGCGACGAGCCATTCAAAGCCCTCCCACGAAAAGTCGATATTCCAAAGCGGGCTCTGCGATAGATAAAAGCGGTTGATCTCCTTGAAAAACCGCTGGATCTGCTGATTTTTCTCGTTTTCGAGCAAATACCAGTCGAGCTGGGAGGCAAAATTCCACTCGTGCCACTGGCCCAGCTCCGCGCCCATGAACGTGAGTTTCTTGCCCGGATGGGCGAGCAGGTATGCCGTGAACGCGCGCACGCCCGCTATCTGCTGCCAGTCATCGCCCGGCATCTTGCCGCGAAGCGAGCCCTTCATGTGCACGACCTCGTCGTGCGAAATCGGCAGGACGAAATTCTCCGAAAAGGCGTACATCAGCGAGAACGTGATGTCCTTGTGGTGGAACTGGCGGAACCAGGGGTCGAGCTTCAGGTAGTGGCACATGTCGTTCATCCAGCCCATGTTCCACTTGAGGTTGAAGCCGAGGCCGCCGTCCTTGGCAGACCGCGTGACGAGCGGCCACGCGGTCGACTCCTCCGCGACCATCAGCGCGTTCGGATCGATGGAAAACGCGGTCTCGTTGAGCGCGCGCAGAAAGTCGATAGCCTCTAAATTTTCGTGCCCGCCGTTGATATTCGGCGTCCAGCGGCCGTTTTCGCGGCCGTAGTCGAGGTACAGCATCGACGCAACCGCGTCCACGCGCAGGCCGTCCACATGGAACTCGCGCAGCCAGAACGCGGCGGAGGAAAGGAGGAAGCTCTTCACCTCTCCGCGGCCATAGTCGAAGACGCGCGTGCCCCAGCCCTCGTGCTCGCGCTTATTGGGGTCGGCGTACTCGTAGCAGGGCGTGCCGTCAAAGTCGATGAGGCCGTGCGCATCCTTGCAGAAGTGCGACGGCACCCAGTCTAAAATGACGGAGATTCCCTTTTGGTGCAGATGGTCGACAAAGTACATAAAGTCCTTCGGTGTGCCGTAGCGCGACGTTGCGGCAAAGTAGCCGGTGCACTGATAGCCCCAGGAATCGTCGAGCGGATACTCGGTAACGGGCATGAGCTCGACGCAGTTATAGCCAAGTTCTAAAACGTAATCCGCCAGCTCGCGCGCGAGTGTGCGGTAGTCGCAAAAATCTCCGTTTGCACGCCGCCGCCACGAACCGAGGTGGACCTCATAAATGTTGAGCGGCGAGCGGTCCAAGGGCGCTTTCGCGCGGCTTTTGCACCAAGTCTCGTCCCCCCAGCGGTAGCCGCCGAGGTCATAGAGCTTGCTGGCCGTGCCGGGGCGGGTCTCGGCGTGGAAAGCATAGGGGTCGGCCTTGAGGACCGTTTCACCCGACTGTGCTGTCACAGCAAACTTGTAGGTATCATAGCGCTTGAGGGATGGCACAAAGCACTCCCAGAAGCCGTCCGCGTTTCTTTCCATCGGGTGGGCATAGCCGTTCCAGTCGCAGAAATCGCCCACAACGGACACATGCGCGGCGTTCGGCGCCCAGGTGCGGAAGACGTAGCCGTCCTTCCCCTCCCTGCGCGTGCGGTGCGCACCGAGATAACGGTAGGCCTCGCTGTTCGTGCCGCCGTAAAAGGCCGCGGCGTCAAATCGTCTGCCGGTCTGTTTCATGCCTCTTGTCCTTTCTCCTCATAGAGCGTATGAGCGCGGCGCGGCGCCTTATTCCTCGTCCGGCGCGCGCTGGACCGCCGCTCCGCCGAGGTCAAAATCATCCGCCACGCTCGCCGTGTCGCGGCGGAGCATGTTTTCCATCACACGGATATCGCTGTCGATGTCCATCGCCTCGTTGCGATAGAGGTCGTCGAGCTGCTTGTCAAAGCCCTTGATGAGGGCGTCCATCGTCTCTTCGATGCGCTCCTGCGCGCGGGAGAGGTTTTCGCCCTCGATACCCGCTTCTTCAAACTTTGCGTAGCTGTCGAGCAGCTTGAGCGTTGTGGGCAGATAGTAATTGAGGAATGTCGCGGCCTGCTGCTGCTTTTCGGGATGCTCCTCGACCTCGCGGAAAATTTTGCCCGCGACAGTCTCGAGATGGTCGATCTTTTCGCTCAGCACAGGGTCGGCGATGCGGTCGTTCGCCGAGCGGATGGCGCGCAGCGCGCCCGCGTACCCCTCGTTTGCCTCTTTCGGCGTGACGTTTTCCTTTTTCGCGGTCGCGTTCGCGTAGTCGGCGAAGGCATCGGCGCTGCGGAAGAAGATTCCGCGACCGCTGTCCAGGTAAGCGCCTGTGCCGAGCAGGCCCTTTTCGATCATGTAGTCAAGATCGCTTTCGACCTTTCTGAGGCTCTTGCCCGTCACGGTGCAGAGCTCGTCCACGCTGATGTAGCCGCGCTCGCCCATCACGGCGAGGTAGCGCGCGATGCGCGCGCTGCGGCGCTTCATGCGCTGACCGGCGGCGAACATCGCGACACCGCCGGCGAGGAATCCGCACTCAGACAGCATGTCCTCGGCCATGTAGGAATACCAGCCATAGCCGATGATCTCGCCGATGTCCGAGATCAATCCGATGCCGAAAGTCGCGGCGATGATGCCGCCGATGATCATCAGCGTGCGTGCGCTCTTGTTCGAAACCGCGGGCGCGCGATTCATCTGCTTCGCCGTCTTCACCACGGACTTTTCCACCTTGCCGCGCGAGGAGGCATTTGCGCCCGTGGCGGTGCGCGTGCTGCTGCGCGAGGTATTCACCTTCTTCGGCTTGTCCGAGAGCTTGGAGATCAGCGCGATGAGGCCGATGGGCCACAGGCCGAAGGCGAACAGCGCCGCGATCAAGATCCAGCCGCCGACGTCGACGTCGTTCTTTTTCTTCGTTTTTCCGCCGCTCTCGTCAAAGCGGAACGAACCGGTCTCGGGATCGTATTCAAAATCCTTGCTCATTTACTTGTTCTCCTTTTTCCTGCCCGCTCTCGCGGCGCGCTCGCGCTCAAAGTCGACGATCTTCGTCTTTTTGCCCGTTTTTTCATCCAGCACGTAGAGCGTGTTCAGCTGGGATTTAAGGTTTGCCTTCACCGAGTCGATGTAGTCGCGGCGCAGCTGCGCCTGCTCCTCCTTCTCCTCGTCGGTCAGCCCCTCGGATTTGGCCTTGTGCGCCAGCGCGTTGATGCGCGCGATCTTTTCATCCATCGTCATTGTTTGATTCTCCTTACAGGTATCGGCGCAGCAGCAGCGCCGTTCTTCCTTTTTTACTCAGGCCGCCGACCTCGGCGACCTCAAACTTGCCGAGGCCGCGGGCAGAAATCACATCTCCCTGCGCGACAGGCGCGTCGCTCTTGAGCGTTTCGCGGTGGTTGAGCTGCACGCGGCCCGACGAAATGAGCTCCTGCGCCTTGCCGCGGCTCATCGAAAAGCCACTCGCCGCCACGGCGTCGAGCCGCAGCGTCGAGACCGTGTCGCGAATCTCCTTGACCTTGAGCTCAGGGACGCTCAAGTCAGAAAGATCGATCTCGCTGACCGAGAGCTTCACCCGCCCCGCGCTCTTCACGTTTTGCAGCAGATACGGCGCAATATCGCGCGAAACGATCAGATCGCACGAGTCCTCCGACACCAGAATGTCGCCGAGCTTTTCGCGCGTGACGCCCTGCGCCATCAGCGAACCCAGAAAGTCGCGGTGCGTCAGAGTATCCTCTTTTCGGTACGTGCAGCGAAGCGCCGTCATGTACTCGCCCTCGTCCGCCTCCTCCTGCCAGTCGGGCAGGAAAAGGAGCATCCGCCGTTCCGCGCGTGCAAATCCGCCGCAGAAGGCGTAACCGTCATGGATGGCCGCGGCGTGCAGCAGGTCCTGCGCGCTGCGCTGCTCGGCGGGGCTCAGAAAGTCCGTCGCCGACGGGATATTGCGGTTCCTGCTCTGCTCGCACTTGTCCAAAATGTGCGCCAGCAGCACGCGCTCGTCGCCATTCTGCGCGGCGCGGTCCAAAAGCTGTCTTCTGTCCATCAGGCCATCCCGTTCTGCGTGCGCCAGAGGGACGCGTATTCGCCGTTTTCGGCCAGCAGTGCCTCGTGGCTGCCCTGCTCGGCGATGCGGCCATCCTCGATGACAAGGATGCGGTCTGCCGAGCGGATAGTCGAAAGGCGGTGCGCGATCACAAGCGTCGTGCGCCCGCGCGCGAGTTCGTCAAAGGCGTGCTGAATCTTGACCTCTGTCACGCTGTCGAGCGCGCTTGTCGCTTCGTCCAGAATGAGGATGGGCGGGTTTTTGAGGAAAATGCGCGCGATGGACACGCGCTGCTTCTGTCCGCCGGAGAGCATCGTGCCGCGCTCGCCGACGTAGGTGTCGAAGCCCTGCGGCATGGCCATGATATCGTCATAAATTTCCGCTCGCTTCGCCGCTTCGACGATCTCCTCGTCCGTCGCGTCGGGGCGGCCATAGCGGATGTTTTCGCGCACCGTGTCGGCAAAGAGAAATACATCCTGCTGCACGATGCCGATGGCGCGGTGGAGCGAGGACTGCGTGAGAGCGCGCACATCCTCCCCATCAATGCGGATCACGCCCTCGCTCACCTCGTAAAAGCGCGGGATAAGCTGGCAGAGCGTCGACTTGCCGCCGCCGGAGGGGCCGACGATGGCGAGCATCTCGCCCGGCGTGATGTGCACGCTCACATCGTACAGCACTCCCTCGTTTTCTTCCCCATCATAGGAAAAGCTCACGTGGTCGACGTCGATCTCGCCGCGGCAGTTTTTGAGCTCCTTCGCGTCCGGCGCGTCCTTGAGCGCGGGCTCGACGCGCATGAGCGCCGTAAAGCGCTCAAGGCCGGCAAAGCCCTTAGCGAAGATCTCCGAGAAGTTTGCGAGCTTTCGCACGGGGTTGATGAACGTCGTGATGTAGAGCGAGAACGTGATGAGGTCGATATAGTTCATCTCGCCGCGCATGATGAGATAGCCGCCCACCGTGATGACGGCGGCGGAGAGCAGCGTCATAAAGAATTCCATCGTCGCGTTGAACACGCCCATCTCGTGGTGGAATCTGCGTTTGGAGACCTTGAACTCCTCGTTCGCGGTGTTGAATTTGTCGATCTCCTCTTCCTCGTTGGCAAAGGCGCGCGCCGTGCGGATGCCGGAGAGCGACGACTCGATGCCGACATTGATGGCGGCTGTCTTCTGCTTTTCGTTGCGCGAGGCCGCGCTCATCTTGCTGCGGCGCGACATGATGACCGCGATGAAGATCGGCAGGATGCACGCGACGACCAGCGCCAGCCGCCACTCGATCGTGAACATCACGATGAGCGCGCCCGTGATCGTCAGCGCGGAGATCAAAAGGTCCTCCGGTCCGTGGTGGGCAAGCTCTGTGATCTCGAAGAGGTCGCTCGTCAGGCGGCTCATCAGCTGGCCCGTGCGGTTGTGGTCAAAAAAGCTGACGTCCAACTCCTGCACGTGGATGAAGAGGTCGCGGCGGATATCCGCCTCCACGCGGATGCCGAACGTGTGCCCCCAGTAGGAGATCACGTAATACAGCAGCGCGCGCACGGTGAAAGCGGCCATCATGATAGCCATCACGATAAAGAACGTGCGGTACTGCTGATTGGGCAAAAGGTCGTACATCGACTTGCGCGTCACGAGCGGGAAGGCGAGGTCGACAAGCGCGGCGATCGTCGCGCAGAAAAGGTCTAAAATGAACAGGCCGCGGTGCGGCTTGAAGTAGGAAAACAGGATGGAAAGCGGCTTTTTCTGCTGAAATTCACGGGTCGTCATAACGGATAGCTCCTGAATAAATACTTTTTCAAGGTAATTGTAGCACAGGCAGACATGCCTTGCAAGAAAAGCCGCCCCTTTTGCGCAAAAAAAGAACGGCCTTTCGGTCGTTCTTTTTCTCTTTACTTGATGCGCACGGTGATGGTCAGCGTCGCGCCGCCGACCATGGCCGTCACGGTCGTGATACCCGCCTTGGCGGGCGTGATCAGGCCATCTGCCGAGATGGACAAGACACTCGCGTCCGCCACCGCCCAGGTGGTGGCCGCGTCCGTGCCGGAAACGCTCAGGCGGATGGTCTCGCTCGACTTGATCGTGCAGTCAAAGTTGCCGTTGCCATCCTTGGGCAGCGTCGTGCCGACGTTCGTCTTGACGCTCAGGGCCGAGGCGTCCACCGTCGGGGTGGACGGAGTCGTCGTGGTCGTGCCGGGATCGGTGGCTGTCGTATCGCCGCCGTTCGCGGGATCATTTGCGTTCGGCTCATCGCCGGTATCCGGGTCAGTCGTGTCGCCGTTGTTCGCGTTCGGATCGTCCGTGTTCGTATTGCTGTCGTCGGGCGTGTTGACGTCGTCCTGCACGCCGGGATTATTGCCGTCGTCAGCGGGCGTGAGCTTGGCGACGATCTTGTCGCCAAAGAGCGACCAGCTCAGAAGCAGCAGCACGACGACGAGCACCGCCGCCATCGCACCGCGGACGGACTGCGTCTGCTTTTTATCCGAAACGCGCCGGCCGCCGCTCTGTTTACCGGAGCTGTACTTGATCTTGCGGGGATGGTCGCCCTCCTCGCAGAACGGGCATCTGCGATAGCTGGGGGAATATTCTTCGCCGCAGCGCGGGCACTTGAGAAGATCCATGCCGACGCTCCTTTCCTGTGTCAAAATAGAGTCTCTGCACGCGGACGCGCCGAATGCGCCGCGTTCCTTTACATAATACTTGCTTTTTCACTCCGCGTCAACCGCCAACACGCAAAT
>CAVFND010000004.1:9776-23173 GCA_963623615.1 Oscillibacter sp. ER4
CTCCTTTCTTGTATCAAAATAGGGGGGATTCGCACGCAAGCGCATACACTGCGCCGCGTTCCTTTACATAATACTTGCTTTTTTGCTCCGCGTCAACCAAAACGCGCAAATTTTTGCCGCATTCCGCCGCGCGGCCTTGCTTTTTCGCCAAAGTCTTCCTATAATCGACTTAACAACAAACGATTCATGGAGGATCTGGCGATGAACACCATCTTCATTGGCATTGCCGGCGGCACCGGCTCGGGCAAGACGACGCTCACCGAGCATCTGAAGCAGCACTTCGGCAACGATATCAGCGTCGTGCACCATGACAGCTATTATAAATATCAGGACAGGCCCTTTGAAGAGCGCTGCAAGCAGAATTACGACCACCCCGACGCCTTTGAAACGGACCTGATGGTCGAGCAGCTCAAGGCGCTCAAGGCGGGCAAGGCCATCCGCTGCCCCGTCTACTCCTATGCAGATCACCAGCGCACGAATGAGACCGAGCTCATCCAGCCGAGCAAGGTCGTCATCGTCGAGGGCATCCTCATTTTTCAGGATCCGCGGCTGCGCGAAATGCTCGACATCAAAATTTTTGTCGAGACCGACGCCGATGTGCGCATCCTGCGCCGCGCGCTGCGCGATGTGCGCGACCGCGGCCGCACGCTCGAGAGCGTCATCACGCAGTACTTAACGACCGTCAAGCCCATGCACGAGCAGTTCGTCGAGCCGAGCCGCAAGTATGCCGACATCATCGTCCTCGAAGGCGGCCACAACTTAGTCGCCCTCGACATGATCATGCAGCGCATCGCCAGCCACATCGCCTCAACCGACTAACGCAGGCACTAAAAAGCGTCGCAGACTTTGCGCCGCGCACGGCGCAAATAAATTGAAATCCGTTTTTTCTGACGACATGCGCGTCAGAAAAAACACTCTGCGCGGAGCGAGCGTCGAATCGTCCGCTTAAAGCGGGCGACCGAGGCGCAGAGCGCAACGAATTTTCTCGAAAAAGTGGCAACGCCGCTTTTTCGACAGTCTCAAAAAAGAGGGAAGCAGCTGAAAGCTGCTTCCCTCTTTTTTGAATATCGTTTACGCTCCCGCAAACCGGAACACCACGCCCACGAGCGCGGACAGTCCGATGAACACGATCGGGTGCCAGCCCTTCGTCTGCTTGACAAAATTCGTCAGCACGATGATCATGGCGGCCAGAATCAGCCCCTGCCAGAAAAAGCCGGCGGACACCAGAAATGTCTCCTTCACCACGACGAAGCCCGCCGCGGTGATGAGCGCGGTGGACGCGGGGCGCAGGCCGTAGAACGCGCCGTTGACGTACTTGCTGGTGCGGAACGCCTCTAAAAACGCCGCGACGATCAGGATGACGATGATGCTCGGCGCGACAAGGCCGAGCGTCGCCGTGATGGCGCCGGGAACACCCTTGGTGAGATAGCCCACGTAGGTCGCCATGTTGACGCCGATGGGCCCGGGGGTGGACTCGGAGACCGCGATCATATCCGCGAGCTGCGCGCGGGTGAACCAGCCGGTCTTGTCCGCCATGTCGTAGAGGAACGGGAGCGTGGCCATGCCGCCGCCGATGGCGAAAAGGCCTGTCTTAAAGAACTCCCAGAAAAGCTGGAGATAAATCGTCATGCCTTTTCACCGCCCTTCTTGAGAAACACCTGCAAAATGGTGCCGCACAGCGCCGCGAACACCACGAAGATGACCGGCGACAAGTCGAGAAACAGCGAGCCCGCCAGAATGAGCAGATAGATCACCAGCGTCGCCTTGTCAATGACAGACTTTTTCCACAGCTTCATCACCGCGTTGAAGATCAGCACGCACACGCACACACGGACGCCCGCAAAGGCGTTCTTGACCCATGCGACGTCGGCAAACGTCGTGATGACGCCCGCGAGCAGCGAGATGATGACGATGCTCGGAAACACGATGCCGAGCGTTGCGATGATGCCGCCGATGTTGCCCTTGACCTTGCGGCCCGCGAACGTCGCGGTGTTGACCGCAATGACGCCCGGCGTACACTGGCCGATGGCAAACCAGTCGGCCAGTTCCTCCTCCGTCGCCCAGCCCTTGTTCTCGACGACCTCACGCTGCAAGATCGGCAGCATGGCGTAGCCTCCGCCGAAGGTCATCACACCGACCTTGGCAAAGGTGAAAAACAGTTCCCACAGTAGTTTCAAAATGCTTCCTCCTTATTCCACGTAACCGTAAAGGCCACGCACGGACACCTCGCCCGTGCGGACGGTCTCGACCGTTCCGTTTTCGCGGCGCACGATGAGACCAAATTCCTCGTCCACGTCAAGCGCCGTGACTTTCTCCTTCGTATCCTGCCACAAAAGCTGCACCTCGCGTCCGATGGTCACGCAGCGGCGGCGGTACTCGTCTAAGTACCCGCTCGTGTCGCCCGATTTGAGCGCCGTATAGAGCGCGTCGAGCTCCTCGATCATCGCCGCGGCCAGCTCTGCGCGCGAGATGAGCTTGCCCGTCTCGCGCAGGATGGACGTCGCGATCTTTGAGACGTCGCCCTCGAAGTCCTCCTCGCGCTGGCTGACGTTGAAGCCGATGCCTGCCACGACGTACTGGAGCTCGCCGGTCTCGCCCTCGACGCTCAGCTCCGTCAGAATGCCGCAGAGCTTTCTGCCGTTCAAGACGAGATCGTTCGTCCACTTGATCTGCGAGTGCGTGCCCGCCACGCGGTCGACCGCGCGGCTCATCGCGACGGCAATGAGGCCCGTGAGCGGCATGAGCTGCGACGGCGTCATCTGCGGGCGCAGCAGGATCGACAGGTAAACGCCCTTGCCCGCCGCGCTCTGGAAGCTGCGGCCGCGGCGGCCGCGCCCGCTCGTCTGCTCCGCCGCGACGGCAACGGTGCCGTCCGGCGCGCCGTCGAGTGCGATGCGCTTTAAGTAGGCGTTCGTCGAGTCGATGGAGTCAAAGCAGTCGATACGCCTACCGATGGTCTCGACAGGCCCCAAATAGCTGCGCACGGTCTGCTCGGTCAGCGTATCCGGCAGCGACTTTAAGCAATAGCCTCGTCCCGTGACGGCATCGATCACGTATCCCTGCGCGCGCAGGGCGGAAATGCTCTTCCAGATGGCCGCGCGCGTGATGCCAAGCTCGGCGCTGACGGCCTCGCCGGAGACGAAGTGTCCCTTTTCCCGCAGCAGCAGCGCCAAAACAGTCTCTTTTCCCATAGCGTCCTCCGTTACAAAATGTAACCGAAATTGTTACCCTTTTGAGGTTGACAGTCGGTGGCTTATCGCTTACGATTGACATAAAACATCAAGCGCTGCGCATTTTGCAGCCGCCGTCTTAGGATTGTAGCACGCTTGCCGCCGCATGTAAACCAAAATCTCACGTTTTGGCTTACCCGGCGGTTTCTTGACGAATTCCTGATTTTTCCATTGCCGCGCACCGCCCCGGCGTGTACAATAAGACGCTGACAAATTATGACAGGAGTTTCCCCGTGAGCTTTTCCGACCTTACGTTTCTTTTTTACTTTCTGCCGCTGTTTTTTGCAGTTTATTATATCGTTCCCTTCCGCTTCAAAAACGCCGCGCTCGTGCTGGGCAGCTTTGCCTTCTACTTCATCGGCGCAGGCGCACGTGACACACTGCTGCTGTCCGGCGCGCTGCTTCTGCACTACGCCCTCGCCCGCGCGATGGCAGGAAAAGAAGTCCGCCTGCGAAAGGCGCTGCTCATCGCCGCGCTGGCGGCAGACCTCTTCTGCCTCGTGTATTTCAAGTACGCCGCATTTATTCTGGAAAATCTGGGCAAACTGACGGGGACAACGTTCTCCCTCGTCGAGTTCGCGCTGCCGCTCGGCGTCAGCTTCTATCTCTTCCAGAGCGCGGGGTATCTCATCGACGTCTACCGCGGCGAGGAGGCGGAGAAAAATCTCATCGACTACGCCGCCTTCACGATCGCGTTCCCCCAGCTCACGATGGGGCCGATCCTGCGCTACCGCGAATGGCGCGGCGCGCTGAAAACGCGCACGATCATGCGTGAGGACGTATTCTCCGGCTTCGAGCTCTTCGTCGTCGGCCTGTGCTTCAAGGTGCTGCTGGCCGACCAGCTCGCGCCGCTGTGGGCGTCGCTTGAACGCATCGGATACGAGTACCTGTCGACGCCGCTCGCGTGGCTCGGCGCGGTGAGCTACAGCTTGCAGCTCTACTTCGACTTTTCCGGCTATTCGCTCATGGCGATGGGCCTCGGACAGATGCTCGCGCTGCCCGTGCCGCGCAACTTTGCCCTGCCCTACACCGCGCGCTCGGTAAGTGAGTTCTACCGCCGCTGGCACATCACGCTCGGCACGTGGTTCCGCGACTATGTGTACATTCCCATCGGCGGCAGCCGCAACGGAACCGCCCGCACGGTGCTTTCCCTCACGGTCGTGTGGTTCTTCACGGGTCTCTGGCACGGGGCGAGCTGGAACTTCGTCCTCTGGGGCGTGGTACTGCTCTTATTCATCCTGCTCGAAAAGTTCTGCATCGGCGATTTTCTCAAGGAGCACCGCGTGCTCTCACACATCTATCTGCTCTTTGTCATCCCGCAGACGTGGGTCATCTTCCGCATCACGCGCTTAAAGGACGTCGGCGCATATTTCTCGCGCCTGTTCCCATTTTTCGGCACGCACAGCGCCGTTTCCGCGCAGGACGCGCTCAGGCTGCTCGCGTCCTATTGGTGGCTGCTGCTTTTGGCCGTCTTCTTCTGCCTGCCGCAGCCGCGCCGCTTTTATGAAAAGCACCGCGGCAGCCTGCTCGTCCAGATCCCGCTGTTTCTGCTCTTCTGGGTGTGCGTGTACTTCATCGCCACCTCGTCGGGCAACGCCTTTCTCTATTCCCGTTTCTAAGGAGACCTTTCATGTCCTCTCGTCCCTTTTCCCTGCTGCCGCTGTGCTTTGTCAGCGCGCTGGCGCTCAACGCCTATGCCGCGCTCGACCCCACCGGCGTGTATCAGGATTATCTTGAAAAACTGGATGCCGCAACGCCGCCTGTCGCGGCGATGGCCGCAGCGGCCGCCGACGGGGTCTACCCGTGGAGCGAGCCCAAAGCGCCCGAGCCTGAGCCTGAGCCCGAGCCGCAGCCTGAACCGGAACCCGAGCCCGAGCCTGAGCAGCCCGACTCCCCCTTCACCACGGTGGATACGAGCTACTTTGACGACGCGCTGTTCATCGGCGACTCGCACACGGACGGTTTCAAGGACTATGCGGGCCTACCGAATGCCGACTACCTCTGCCACAACGGCCTGACGGTCTGGTCGGCGGTCGAAAAGGCGGAGTTCCCCGGCAAGCAGACGCTCGCGCAGGCGCTCAAAGGCAAGCACTGCGGCAAAATTTACCTGATGCTCGGCATCAACGAGCTCGGCGCCGGCACGGCGGAGAGCTGGGCCGCGCAGTACAAGGTTCTGCTCGACGAGGTGCGCGAGCTCCAGCCCGACGCGATCATCTTTTTGCAGGCCATCTTCCACACGACGCAGGAAAAGTCCGACACGACGTTCTACAAAAATTCGACCATCGACGAACGCAACGCCGAGCTCCAGAAGCTCGCCGACAACGAGATGGTCTTCTACATCGACTGCAATCCTGTCTTTGACGACGATACCGGCGCGCTGACGCCCGAATACTCCGGCGACGGCGTTCACGTCAAGGCCGCGTACTACCCGATGTGGCGAGACTACCTCTTCCAGTTCGGTGTTGTAAAATAACTTCAAAAAAGCGGTAAAGCCGTTTTTTTGAGAAGGATTCACTGCGCTTCGTGCCTTGCCGCCTGTATGGCGGCTGCGACATTACACCGTCGCGGCATTACGATTCCCGCGCCCCCTCAGGTGCTCCATTCGCAGCGCGAAACTCTGCGAGGCTTTTTATTTACGCAAAAAGGGACCGCTCTTCGAGCGGTTCCTTTTTGCGTTGCTTTATTTTACTCGTGCTTGACCTTATAGCCGCGGTTCAGGCGCATCTCGAGCGCGTCGAGCTCCTCGTAGAGCTCAGGCGGCACCTTACCGATCTTTTCGTAATACTCGCGCGCGTCCTCGCACTCCTGGAGCCAGAGCTCGCGGTCGACAGACAGCAGGCGTCGCATGTCGTACATCGACATATCGAGGCCCTCCATATCGATATCATGGGTATTGGGCTCGTAGCCGAGCGCGGTCTCCGCCGCGCCGATCTCATCGTCGGCACGCGAGATGATCCACTGCAGCACGCGCATATTGTCGCCAAAACCGGGCCAGGCGAAGTTGCCGTCCTCGTCGGTGCGGAACCAGTTGACGTTGAAGATCTTCGGCGGCTTGGGGATCTTCTTGCCCATGTCGAGCCAGTGCTGCCAGTAGTCGCCCATGTGATAGCCGCAGAACGGCAGCATCGCCATCGGGTCGCGGCGCACAACGCCGACGCGGCCCGTCGCCGCGGCGGTGGTCTCCGACGCCATGATCGAGCCGATGAACACGCCGTGCTGCCAGTTGAAAGACTGGTAGACCAGCGGCGCGGTCTTCGCGCGGCGGCCGCCAAAGACGATGGCGCTGATGGGCACGCCCTCGGGATTGTCAAACTCAGGGCTCAGGCACGGGCAGTTGCGTGCGGGCGCGGTGAAGCGGCTGTTGGGGTGCGCGGCCTTTTCGGGGCTTTGCGGCGTCCAAGGGCGGCCGCGCCAGTCGATGGCGCGCGCGGGCGGCGTCTTGTTGAGACCCTCCCACCAGACGGTGTTGTCGCTCAGATCGAGCGCGACGTTCGTGAAGATCGTGTCCTTGTGCGTGGAAATGAGCGCGTTGGGGTTCGACTTCATGGATGTGCCGGGCGCGACGCCGAAAAAGCCGTTTTCGGGGTTCACGGCCCAGAGCCGGCCGTCCTTGCCGACGCGCAGCCATGCGATATCGTCGCCTACGCACCAAACACGCCAGCCCCAGCGCTGCAGGCCCTCGGGCGGGATGAGCATGGCGAGGTTCGTCTTGCCGCAGGCGGAGGGGAAGGCGGCGGAGATATACTTGATCTCGCCGCGCGGGTTCTGGATGCCAAGGATCAGCATGTGCTCGGCCATCCAGCCCTCCTGACGGCCGAGGTTCGAGGCGATGCGAAGCGCAAAGCACTTTTTGCCCTGAAGCACATTTCCGCCGTAGTTCGAATTCATCGAAATGATCGTGTTGTCCTGCGGGAAATGGACGATGTACTTATTCTCCTTATCGAGGTTGCACTGGCAGTGCAGGCCCTTGATAAAGCCCGTATCGTCGCCGAGCGCATCGCACACGGCCTTGCCGATGCGGGTCATGATGTGCATGTTGAGCACGACGTAAATGGAGTCGGTCAGTTCAAAGCCGTATTTGGCGAACGGCGAGCCGATGATGGACATGGAGTACGGGATGATGTACATGGTGCGGCCCTTGTAGGCGCCGTCGGCCAGCGCGTACATCTTTTCGTACATTTTCTTGGGCTCTACCCAGTGGTTCGTGGGGCCTGCATCCTCTTCTTTTTCACAGCAGATGAACGTGCGGTCCTCCACGCGCGCCACGTCGTCGGGGTCGGTGCGGTGCAGATAGCATCCCGGCAGCTTATCCGGGTTGAGCTTGATGAGGATGCCCTCCTTGACGGCCTGCTCGCGCAGTTCGTCAAGCTGCTCCTCTTCCCCCGTGATCCAGACAATGTTGTCCGGCTTGGTGATGGCGGTCATTTCGTCGATCCACGACAAAACGGCCTTGTTGTTCGTCAAATTCGTCATTTGTACTTTCCCTCGTAGCATGTCACGGTGTAATGAAAAAGAAAAATTTTGCACCGCGTCTTGTGTGGTGTGCTGTGCCGCTTCAGGCGGCAGGGAGCTAACCGATGCACAGGAAAAATGGCTGCTATTGAGTTTGACTCCTTTCTGCCGAAAATTGTAGCAGAACGTCTTATCAATAGCAACCATATAGCTTATTAATTTTTTAAATAGATAATGCTGTGTTATCACACCAACGCATGAATTGCCTTCGCCAGCGCGGCGAATTCACTGAGGCTCAGCCGCTCGCCGCGGATATTGGCATCGAGACCGCAGGACGTGACCGCCTGCGTGACCTGTTCCTTTGTGAGCTGGCTGCCAAACGCCGTCATCAGGCTGTTGACGAGCGTTTTGCGCCGCAGAGCGAATGCGGCATACACCACGCGGAAGAAGAACTTCTCGTCCTCCACCTCGACCGGCGGCTCTTTTCGCATGACAGCGCGCAGCACGGCGGACGTGACCTTCGGCTGCGGCTCAAAGCACTCACGCGGCACGGCGAACAGAAGCTCCGGCGCGGTATAGTACTGCATGAAGACTGAGAACGCGCCGTAGGCGCTCGTGCCCGGCGCGGCGCAGAGGCGCTCGGCGACCTCCTTCTGCACCAGCACCGTGATGCTCTCGAAGCACTTCGACTCGATGAGCGCGGTGATGGCAGGCGTCGTGATGTTGTAGGGCAGGTTCGCGCACACGATGGGCGTGAGGCCCGCGAACTTCTCACGCACGAGCGCGGGGATATCGGTCTTCAGGATATCGGCGGACACGACCTCGAAATTGTCAAAGCGCGCCATGGTCTCGTCCAAGATCGGCAGCAGCGTCTTGTCGAGCTCCACAGCAACGACCTTCCCCGCGCGCTCGCAGAGCTCGTGGCTCAAAGCGCCGATGCCGGGGCCGATCTCAAGCACGCCGTTTTGTTCGCCCGCGCGCGAGCTCTCGGCGATCTCATAGGGGATGGCGGGGTCGATCAAAAAGTTCTGCCCCATGGATTTGGAAAAATGAAAACCGTGGCGCTTTAAGAGCGCCTCGATGGCAGCTTTGTCATTGCGTTCCATAGCGTGGTTCCTTTCTGCGCGCCGGGCGCAAAAAAATTGTAAAATGATTCTACCATATTTTGTGCAAAAGAGTAGTAAAAATTTTCTTCGTGTGATAAAATGCAGAAATCTCAGGAAAAGAGGGATGTTCTCATGGAGCTCACACCGCAAATTCTGATCGTTGTTCTGCCGCTCATCTTTCTCGGCGGCTTTGTCGACTCCGTCGCCGGCGGCGGCGGACTCATCACGCTGCCCGCCTATCTGATGGCCGGCATTCCCGCGCATCTTGCAATGGGGACAAACAAGGTCGTCAATGGCACCGGCACGGCGCTCGCCTCGTTCAAATACTTCCGCGGCGGCAAGGTCCTGCTCCGCCCCGCCATCATCTCGGGTATCGGTGCGCTGCTCGGCGCGGCCATCGGTACGAAGATTGCTCTGCTCATCAACGAGGACATTCTGAAAATCATGATGCTCGTCGCTCTGCCCTGTGCGGCCATCCTGCTGATGCTCAAAAAGGACTTCGGCAAGGAGAGCGACGCGCCGGAGCGCGAGTACACCAAGCAGCAGGAGCTGACGCGCGCTGCGCTCATCGGTCTGGGCCTTGGCTGCTACGACGGGCTCATCGGCCCGGGCACGGGCACGTTTATGATCATGGCGTTCACGATGGCTCTCTCGATGGACCTTCTCACGGCGTCGGGCTGCGCAAAGATTGCAAACCTCTGCTCCAATGTCGCCTCGGCGGTGCTGTTCATCATCAGCGGCAAGGTCTGGTGGATGCTGGCACTTCCCGCGGCGGCCTGCAATATGCTCGGTGCCTACTGCGGCGCGCGCTACGCCATGAAGGGCGGCAGCAAGCGCGTGCGCGGCATGATCTTCGTCGTGCTGGGGCTTCTCTTCATCAAGATGGGCTACGAGCTGCTGTTCTGAAAAACTGTAAATCAAAAGACGTCCGGAAATCCGGACGTCTTTTTTGATGCTTCTGTGCCTCAGTCGAGGAAGTAGACCGTGGAATTTTTCTGGCGGCCGAACTGCTTGCACTCCTGATAGGAATTCATATAGAGGTCGATCGCCGCGCCGCGCACGCCGGTGTCCTCAGCCACGGCGTTGCCGTAGGTGTAGCCCGACGAGCCGACGATAAACATTTCGGTACCCAGCGGGATGACCTTCTTATCCACCGCGACGGTACCGACATGAACCGTCGTGCCCGTGGCCGTTCTGGTGCCCACGCCGCCGTAGCCCGCGGTGTAGGCCGTGCAGGTGACCTTCATCGAACCGGAGAAATGGACGGAATCGCCGGATTTCATCAGAAGATAGCCGCTGCCGTCGCTCTCAGTCACGACGGACTTGACCGTATCGCCGCTCTGCGCCTTGTCGACGAGCGTGCCGGTATAGGCGATCTCCGCGACGGAGGTGTTGTTCTTCTCCTCCACCGCCTGACGGGAGACGAACTGACCGTCGGCGTACACGACCTCGTAAACGACGTCGTGCGTACCGTCGATACCCTGCTGGACGACCTGCGTCTCGCCCTTGGGGATGCTGTACGACGTGGAGGTCAGCGTGGTGTGGGGAGCCGCCTCGGTAGCGGTCTCGTAGTAGGTGAAGTCGGAGGCGACGGTGATCTCGACCTCTTCCTCCGTGACGTCGACCAGCACCATCTCAAGCGGGCTGACCGAGATCTGCAGGCGGCGCAGCAGCTCGCTGACGCGCTCGCCGTTTCTCGTGGTGGCGTATTCGATGTCGTCGCCGTGCGTCACCGTCACTTTTTCACCGGCAGGAAGCGTGACTTCCGCGTCGCCGCTCTGCGCGCCGGTGACAATGACGCGCTCCTGCGGGATGTCCGTCGTGCCGTCGAGCACACTGACCGTATCACCGTCGGCGATGAGGTACAGCGCGTCCGCGCGCAGCTCGGGCGAACTGTTCAGCAGCATCACGGCTGCGAAGAGCACGAAGAACGTCGCTCTGCGGCAGCGCTGGGCTGTGAACAAATTTTTCAAAAACTTCTGCATGAGATACTCCTTTTTCGCGGCGTAAGCCGCCGCAGCTTCGCGCAGCGGGGGGAAGTGCGCTGCGTCTAGGAAAAGATTACAAAATGTAACTTTTCCAAAACTTGCTGGCAGTATACCGCCTGAAAAAGGATTTGTCAAGTTTCCGCCGTTCGTTCGATCAAAGTTCTGTATTTTATTAAATTTTCGATATTCTTCTCATTTTCTTCTTTCAAAAGTTGCGATTTAAGACCTTGAATTCGCGATTTTCTCGATTTATGTAAACCTCTGTCACCCCTCTTCCCTGCCCTGCCGCCGTCTCGGCGTCGAAACGCCGGTGCATCTGCCGACGCTTTTTGTCCCGCCCGCGCAGGCAAAAAACTCTTGGGAGCAGGCCGGGTGTGTCCCGCTCCCGCCCCGCAGGGCGGTGAAAATGCGGAAAGCCCTGCAAACACTGGCTTTTTTGCTTCTCTTCCGCGCTTTTCATCCCCTCGGACAGCAAAGAATAGCCCCCTGCACCCTTTCCCGGGCGCAGGGGGCAAAAAACTATCTTAACAGCACGGCGCGATGCCAAAATATGCAAGTTTGACTTTTCAAAAATTCATTTATTGGAATTTATTTATGTCAACTTCATTTTTCAAATTTTGTTGGTAAATCCGACAAAATTCAAGCTTCTTTTTCGCCTTTCCCGTCAAATCGGCGATTGCGGAAGAAGTTACATTTTCTCCTTGCTTTCGTCCGTTTCGCCGTGAAAATGAAGGTAGACGGATGCCGCGGCGTCTTTTGGCAGCACACGTTCGAGGGCGAAAATGTCCGCCTCCCGAATCGCCTTGACGCTCCTGAACGTCTTGAGCAGCGCCTGCGCGCGCACCTTGCCGACACCCGAAATGCCGTCGAGCGCCGAACGGGTCAAGGACTTCGAATGGCTCTCGTGGTGGAACGTGATGGCAAAGCGGTGCGTCTCCTCCTGAATTTGACCGATCAGGGCAAAGACATTCGGCGCGGCGTGCAGGTCGATCTCGCGGCCCTGCGCGGTAACGAGCGCGCGCGTGCGGTGACGGTCGTCCTTGACCATGCCGAAGATCGGCACGTGCACGTGCATCTTGGCGCACACGCGCTCGGCGACGCCCGCATGCGTGACGCCGCCGTCGATGAGCATGACGTCCGGCAGGGGGCTGAATTTCTCATCCCCGTCCAGATAGCGCTGGATGCGGCGCGTGAGCACCTCTTCCATCGAGGCGTAGTCGTCGGGGTGTGCCGACAGGCTCTTGATCTTAAACCGGCGGTAGGCGCTTTTCTTCGGCTTCGCGCCCTCGTAGACGACCATGGACGCGACGATGTCGCTCGCGCCGGTGTTTGAGATATCGTAGGACTCCATACGCTCGGGCGGCTCCGCGAGCGAGAGCATCCCCGCAAGCTGCGTCAGCGTGCGGTTCTCGCGCTCCTGCGCGGTCGTCACGCGTTCCACATCCTCGCGCGCGTTGCGCTGCGCCATGGCAAGGAGCTCCGCCTTCTCGCCCCGCTGGGGGACATGGAGCGTCACCTTGCGCCCCGCGCGTTCGGTCAGGATCTGCGCGAGCTCGTCCGCGCCCTCGATCTCACAGGGCAGCAGAATTTCGCGCGGCAGCACGCTCTTATTGAGATAATACTGCGGCAGCAGCGCCGACAAGATCATCTGCTCGCTCTCGTCCTGCGGCGCGGCGAAGAGGTTCAGATCGCGGCCCGTCACACTGCCGTCCTCGATGTGCAGCACGGCGCTGCCGCATTTGAGCGCGCC
Organism: Oscillibacter sp. ER4; assembly: GCA_963623615.1. Taxonomy (GTDB): domain Bacteria; phylum Bacillota; class Clostridia; order Oscillospirales; family Oscillospiraceae; genus Hominicoprocola. Next base: position 22,303 of record CAVFND010000004.1, read on the forward strand.
GCGGTAAACGCCCCAGATATCGGTATCGGCGCAGATGCCGGCGATGACCTTCTGGCGCTTGCCCAGCACCTCGATGGCGCGGATGCGGTCGCGCAGCGCCGCCGCCTGCTCAAAGTGCAGCACGGCGGCCTCCTGCTCCATCTCCTCGCGCAGCGCGCGGGTCAGGCGGCGGTAGTGGCCGTTCAGCAGCTCTTCGGCCTGCCCGATGCGGCGCATGTACTCGTCCTCGTCCGGCGTGCCGCGGCAGAACGCGTCGCAGCGCCCCATGTGGTGGTTGAGGCAGGGGCGCTCTTTTCCGATGTCGCGCGGGAACTTGCGGCTGCACGTCGGCAGGCGGAACGCCGCGCAGATCGCGTCGATGGCCGCGCGCGTCTCGTTCCGCCCGCCAAAGGGGCCAAAGTAGAGCGCGTTGTCGTCCGCGGGCTTGCCGACCATCGTAAAGCGCGGATAGTGCTCCGTGCCGAGGCGCACAAAGGGATAGCTCTTGTCATCCTTTAATAAGATGTTGTAGCGCGGCATGTGCTGCTTAATGAGCGAGTTTTCCAAAATCAGCGCCTCGAACTCGGTCGAGACAAAGATCGTGTCAAAGTGGTCGACCTGCGAGACCATGCGGCGCGTCTTCTCGTTGTGGGAGGAATTCTCCTGAAAGTACTGGCTGACGCGGTTTTTGAGCTTTTTCGCCTTGCCGACATAAATGACGCAGCCGGTCTTGTCCATCATCAGATAGACGCCCGGTGCAAGCGGCAGGTCATTTGCCTTGTCCAAAAGCTCCTGCTTCGTCATGGGACATTCCCTCCTTTCTTTTCATCTCCACATTATAATATATAATAATAGTATATCCGGTCGAACAGTGGCAATAAAATGGAAAAAG